>CALELC010000632.1 GCA_937904535.1 uncultured Planctomycetaceae bacterium | reverse complement strand
CCGCATGATCGTTGCCCATTTCCAAGGCGCCGTGGGCCGGCAGCTCGTTTGTGAGGGCGAGCTCAAAGGGATTCCCATCCCCGTCGACTACGTGAAGTCGCAGCTGGCGAAGATGAGCTAATTCAGGACCGGCGTCTGTCGCCGGTCAACCTGAGGCTCTGCACGTGCAACTCGCCAGACATCGGCACCGCGGATCGCCCCGATCCGCTGCTGCTCGCTCTTTTCGATGGCTGCTCCATCGCGCAGGTAAGCGACTCGCTCCTGCCCCGAACACAGCTAAAAACGGACGTCAACGGCGGCCGTTTGGCGGCACGTTACCCGCGGCCTGTTAATCGCTAGCAAACACCGCTGATGGATTGAGACAGCTGCCTATCAGGCGGCGCGCGAATCATCGGTTGGACGCGGTGATAGGAAGCCGCAAGCCCGCTGTTGACTCTACCTAATGCTAATGGCGAGCGGTGACTGCCAAGCTTATCGCGGGCGGGCTTGACCGAGCGCTCGCCCGAAGTCTCCGCCGCGAGCTGACGGCGATCGCATGCTGCTGCCTGGCAAGATGCCGCAACCATTCGGCCCGCTTAGTCGTTCGCGTCGCTTTGCATCTTGACACCACCTCACCAGGCGGTAACTTAGATCTAGCTGAGAAAGGTTCTCAATAGCAACAAGCACAGCTAGAGCAGGCGAGCGGAGTCCGCGGCCAGATGAACGAATCGATTCTGTCGGTCTTACAATGCGACGGTGACCAGGGGCGCGTCGTGCTGGTGCATCGCTTCGCGTTTGGCAAAAGTGAAGTGTTGCTCCGCCGCGAGTCGTTCAGTGAAGACATCGGCTGGTTCGAGCAATCGACCATCGAACTATCGAGCGGCCAAGTTGGTCAGCTGAAACAGGCACTCGCCGTCCTGCCGACGCCCAAAGCACGGCCAGCGCGGCCGCTGGCAGCGACCGCACCGCAAGGGCAACCGAGCGAGGGATCGCCGGGGCGTCCGTCGCGCTTTTCTTTGGTTTCCTAGTTCGCTAACCTAGCGGCGCGCTGTGAGGGCCTGCTGCCGGTCGGCGCGCACTGAACCGGGACCTGCATTCTCGGCAGCAGGTGAGCGCGGTTAGCTTTACTAGCTGATCTTCTTGGATGTGTTCAGCTCTGCTTGATGAGCTGGGGTTTCCCGCAGCAGCTTGGTGTACTCGTCCACCCCTTCCTGCTCTTCCTTCAGGATGTCTTCCAGGAAGATCACCAAAGCGCGGTTGCCTTCAGCCAACTCAATCGCCTGGGTGTACATATCCACGGCTTTGCTCTCGAACGCCAAGCTGAATTCCAGCACTTCGCGGATGTCGCGTGATTGCTTGACTTCGTTGCGCAGCACCGATGGCACACCCCCCAGCGCAGCGATCTTGTCGCCGACCAGCCGAGCATGATTGAACGATTCCTTGGCGTCATCGAGGAACTTCTCGGCGTAGACTTCACGCCACAGGCCTTCCACAATGAATCCAGCCTGGGAGTACTGGGCGACTCCGGTCCATTCGTGCTTGAGGCATTCGTTCAATTGGTCGATGACAGCTTGCATGTCCATGGAGACTCTCCGTCGTGATGGTGTGTAGATTTTCCTCGTGATCGGACTGTAGCACGCAGGGCAAGTCCACGGAAGTCAGCTTGCTACTGCCAAAGGTGTGCCTAAAAACGCAAAATCCAACGACGGAAAGACCACAAATGACAACAGGTCAGGCGAGTGAGCTCCGTATTTCCCGCCGTGCAGTTCTCCAGGGCGGGTCGCTTATCCTGACGGCAGCGAGCAGCGGCGTGCTGCTCGCTCAAGAGCCGCCGACAAAACCGCTGCGGTTCGGCCTGATGACCGATCTGCACTACGCCGACAAGCCGGCGGCCGGCACGCGCTACTACCGAGAAAGCCTCGACAAGCTGACTGAAGCCGCAGCCGAGATGAAAGCTGCGAAGGTCGATTTCGTTGCCGAGCTGGGGGATCTGATTGATGCGGCCGATTCGGTTGAGCTAGAGCAGCGGTACTTGGCGACGATCAACCGTGTTTTCGAAACAACCTCGCCAGAACGGCACTACGTGCTCGGAAACCACTGCGTCGATACGCTCACGAAACAGGAGTTTCTCGGTGGCGTCGAGCGCGAGCGATCGTACTATTCATTTGACCGCGGCGGATTCCACTTCGTTGTGCTCGACGCCTGTTTTCGGGAGGACGGTGAGCCCTATCAGCGGCGCAATTTTCACTGGACCGATGCCAATGTGCCACCAGCTGAACTCGAATGGCTGCAGCACGATCTGCAACAGACGCCTCTTCGCACGATTATCCTGGCACACCAGCGACTCGATGTGAGCAACAGCCACGGTGTGAAGAACGCCGCAGCCGTTCGGCAAACGCTCGAGTCGTCGGGAAAAGTACTGGCGGTGTTTCAAGGCCACAGCCACCGCAACGACCTCAACGAGATCGCTGGTATTCACTACTGCACTTTGGTCGCGATGATCGAAGGCTCCGGGCCCGAGAACAGCGGCTACTCGCTCGTCGACATCGCCGCGGATGGCACCATTCGTGTCCAAGGTTTTCGCCAGCAGCGACATTACGCCTGGCCCGGCTGAGGTGGTTGCGAAGCAAGCGGTTCGAGAGCGTGCCACCACGCTCTCGACCGATCGAGCCAAGCCAGCTTAGCCGACATTGCCGGCCAGCCGCTTCCAGATCGCATGATTCTCGCGCATGGCGGCCACGACGTCCTCAGGGATTGCGCCCTCTTCGATCAACGTCCAGCCGGTAAATCCGGGAGCACGACAAACGCGCAGCCGCTCGAAGAGGTCCTCCCAAGGATAATTTTGATTGCGCAGATCATGAATATGGACGGTCCCCATGCGTGATTCGACGAGGCCATAGTTGAACGCAAAGCCTTCACCAAGCAAATCCTGAGGATTGCAATTCCAGCACACGACATGATTGGGATGATCGGCGACATCCAGAATGGTTTTGACGTGCGGTAGTTCGCTGGTTCCGCGTCCATGCACTTCGAGTCGAATCTGCACGTTGTAGTCAGCACCATAACGAGCGCACTCGTTGAGCGCCTTGCCGATTTGCTCCAGAGTTTTTTCAACCGGAACCTCGGCTGGTAGACCATTGGGCCGAACCTTAACACCGCTGGCCCCCACGTCGCTGCAGAGCCGGATGAACTCCTTGGTTTCTTCGATGTTCTGCTTGACGACGGCGGGATCGGTCGAGTGATACTCGCAGGCGCTCCCCAGGCCCATCAGTTCGACAGCGCTATCGGCGAACCTCGCCCGCACGTCTTTTCGCTGGGCCGCGGTCAGCGTTGGTTCGACACCGTGTTTGTGGGTGCTGCGCAGTTCCACACCACTGAAGCCGGTCGCGGTGCAGTTGCGAATGAGGGTTGGGATATCCCAGTCTTTGCCCCAGTTGTAGGTCACCAGGCCAAGTCGCAGCGGTGCCGGTTGCTCGGCAAGAGCGGCCTCGACCAGCGACGTAGGCAGCAAACTGGCCGCCCCTACCAAACCACCTAACCCCTTTAGACAGTCACGGCGCGACCAATTCTTGGGGAACATCTCGGACATCAAATCCGGGCCTCTTGCTACGGGGGAACTAGAATCGCAGTTGGAAGCGGCGAGCGGGTGCGCCGCACACGCAGTCTATCGTACCCCATCCTCCGGCTAGTGGCGCCTAAAATGCCCCTCAACGAGCTCGCCCTATCCCCTCACGACACCGGCGAAGACGGTTCGGCAAGCTTGACTGCCCTCCTCCGATGCCACACACTTCAGCGTGGTTGAGAACGGGTTCGTGTTCGATTGGCGCCGCTGACGTTGTTGCCCAACTTACCGCAGTAGCGTCGCACGTTCAGCGCCGAACCGCTCCCGAAACCCTTATAGAAAACTCAGGATTCGAATGATGCAAAATCGGTTGGTGTTGATAGTGCTTGTTGCCCTAACGCTGCAGACGGCGGATGCGTCGGCAAATTGGCCATCATGGCGAGGACCGATGAACCAAGGGATCAGCACTGATCAGAATCTTCCAACGCACTGGAGCGACACCAACCGGCTCTGGCGAGTTGAGTTACCCGGGGCAGCCGGAGCGACTCCGGTCGTCTGGGAAGACCACATCTTTCTGACCAGTGTTGACGGTGAAGAACTGGTGCTGATGTGCTTCACTACGGATGGGAATCTCAAGTGGCGGCGGACGCTGGGCAAGGGAAACCGCGATGTCCGCGGCGACGAAGGCAACTCGGCGGCCCCCTCACCGGTCACCGATGGAAAATATGTATGGGCGTTTTTCGCTGATGGTTCGCTGGGCTGCTACGACTTTGAAGGCAACCCGGTTTGGACCATCAACGTGCAAGAACGGTACGGCAAGTTCGACATCGCCTTTGGAATGACATCAACGCCCGTCCTCCATCAGGACAAACTGTATTTGCAGCTAATTCATAGCGG
>CALELC010000631.1 GCA_937904535.1 uncultured Planctomycetaceae bacterium | reverse complement strand
TTCAGATTCTGGGAAATCTAACCCTCACAGAATCCTGGAGAAAATGGATCGTCGGCAGCAGCAGTCGTTACATGGTTGGGCACATCTGGACTCTATGTTATGAAGAGCAGTTTTACGCAGTTGTCGGCGTGGCTCTCTTGCTAGCTCGCCGCAGACTATGGCTTGTACTCTGCGGCATTACTGTTGCTGTGGCCCCCGTCTTAGCATTTCGTGCGCTCGGCTACACCCCAATACGCGGATTCTTTTTCGATGGATTCTGGCTGGATTTCGCAGCAGGTCTAGGCGTCTATTGGTGTCTAAATCATGGCAACCGCGCAAGCAGGTTTCTAATCGCTGCGATCTTAGTCGCAGGCATCCTCTCGCAGGCAATAATCGCTCCTCATCTGCTAGTTAGTTTTAGCGCCAATTTTGAGCAATTTCGCTGTGTTGCGTTCGGATTTGCCTTACTGTTGCTCGCCTTGCATCCTTTGGATCAAGCCATCGCAGGCAGCCGGTGGACCCAGGCATGCTCATGGTGCGGCATCATGTGCTACAGCATCTATCTGGTACATTGGCCAATTTGCAAAGCAATCAGCCATGGCCTGTACTTGTCCGGAGTTGTAGGTGGTTTAGGCACGCTGCTAATTACAATCCCCCTTTGTACCATTGCCTCAGTTACAGCAGGATACGCCTTCCATGTTGGAGTCGAGCGTCGCTTCCTCAATTCTCCCGCTACTCGGCCTGTCGGCACGGGCGTAAGTAGCAAGCTGGCTGAGAGTTGCAGCCTTACGCAGTCCGCTACATTAGATCCAATACAGCCAACTGCGTGAGATACACGTGCAAAGGATCCAGATCTATTCTCTACAGACGATCTTCCTTTGTCACCCTGATACGATACTGACAAATCGCCGACGCAGGCCAGCGGCTGCGGCTGCAACCGACTGCCACGCCAGCCGCCGTCAAGGCACTGGTGCGCTCACTCGCTTACGTCTGCGATCATCCTGCGGATGACCATCAGTCGCGGCAATTGACCCTGCGGCTGTACTTGCCTGGCCACAGCGAGGCCGTCGACAGCCAGCAAGTTGAAATCCAAGGCGCACAACTCTAGACATCGATCCGATGCCTTGGAGAGAGGTTACAATTCGGCATTGGCCCAGCTATCAATCACCTTGAAATGTCCGCTGAGCAACTTCAGTTCAGCGAGATACTCGCGGGCCTGGGTGTTGCTCGCAAGTTTGTATGACCCACCGTTGCGCGCCACTAGATCAGTTTCCGCTGATCTGACATTGGGCGGCAAAGTTTTGCCCAAGCGCTTGACTGTATTGCTCAATGGCTGCGTGCAATCGCGGGCAACCTTCTGGATGTTGGCGTTGTAGTACTTCAAGGCATCGGCGAGATCGTCGGGGCTTTTTTGCACCAGCGCCTTACACTTGGCAATGAAGGCCTTGCCTTTGGCGACGCCAGCGAGAGCGCTCTTCTTGAGCATTGGATCAGTAGAGACCGCAACCATTTCGGAGGGGGTCATCGCGGGCTGGTTGTTCGCCTCCCGTTCCGCCTTCTTCTGTTCTAACCTGAACGCACCAAACTTTTCGGTCTGCGCCAGTTCCAGTTCAGAAACGATGGCATCGAGTTGCTTAGCCATCGCCTTTAGACCACGGTAGCGAAGGTTCTTCTCTTCACTATCCTTAAGCTTGCCGATCTCAGCGGTCAAAGCCGACTTATAGGTTTCAATCTGCTTCGTGGCATCTTTCACCGATCTGCCGAACTTATTCAGGGCATCCGTCACCTTGGCTTCAGGCAATTTCCTGCTACCGAAGGCTGTGATGGCCGCCGTGTAGGCGGCGTAGTCACTATCAGCGGTCTTGAGCGCATCCATGATCCCGGTTTTGTGCTTCTTGATCAGGCCGCCCAACTTGGCGACATCAGGTTTTTTGGTCCCTGTCAGATCCTTAAACTCATCTTTTGCGGTTTCCCAGGTTTTCTTCCAAGCACCCAAGGCCATTGCATATTCCTGTGTTTGAGGGGTCGGCGAGCCAAGCCTGACCGCGCTGACTAAAGAGTTCCAAAACGTCTACCGGCGAACGTCGCAGCGACTTTACCACCGACCATCCCTGAGAGGGGACTTGGACGTGCTCTCGGCTGCTGGCTCGCGCAATCCAAGGAGCAGGCCATATTCAGCCGTTGGCTCAGCGCTGCGACCAGGCATCGATCATGCAGTCGAGCCTGGAAGACAAGAGGCAACCTGACCCGAGTTTCTGACAACCGTCGCGGCGTTTGATCGCAACCTCGCGTCAAACCCGTCGTCGCCGAGCGGTCACCACTGTAGCCACGCGTGGCGGCGGCCGATAAACTCGAGATCAGCGATTTTTCTCAGGAGCTTATTCATGGGTCTTCCAGCAGCGCGTGCCACAGATTTGCAGACCTGTCCGGCGTTTACCGGTCCGGTGCCGCACGTGGGTGGCCCTATTGCAGCCGGCGCTCCGACGGTGTTGATCGGCAGCTTACCTGCTGCCAGGCTGGGCGATCCGACGGTCTGCGTCGGGCCACCGGGCACTGTCCTGGGAGGTTCACCGACCGTACTCATCGTTGGTCAGCCTGCAGCACGACTGACCGATCCGGCCGCTCACGGCGGTGTGATCACGGGTCCCGGTTGCCCGACAGTACTGATCGGCTGAGCCCCCAAAGGCCCCGCCGGTGAATTACCGCGGTGCGGTTAACGTGATGACGTCGCCACCGCTATACAGATCAACCTCGATCGGTTGACCACCTGGCGGATGCAAAGAACCTGACGCGAGTGCCGTTCGTGAGGTGAGCACGATGCGGGACAGGTCCGATCGTTCAATACCGGTCGCATCGGCTGCGTCATAGGTGTAGGTGTGTGAGACGACACCATTAGCGGGATCAAACTGGTGGGTGACCCGTTTCGGCTGGAAGATCTTCGCCGTGCGGAACTCCACCCGAATCTGTGCGATGTCAGGAACGGCGGCGTCGTGCAGTTGAATGACATTGACCACGTAGTCATCCTCATTCCGTGCGGGTTTCCCGGCCGTGATTTGTAGCTTGACCTCTGGAAACTCGGGCACGGGAAGCCCCACATAGGCCTCGGGGCTGGCGATGACTTCGTGCAGCGGGTACTCGGCAAATGGCACGGAACGTTCGAACTTGCACCAGAAATCCAACCGCGCCGACGCTGCGTTATTGGGCCAGTGGTTTGCTTCCCACTGCAACAACGGCACCGGTTGATTGGGTTCATAATTGACGTCGTAGAACCAATAACGGTGCTCTCGATCTTCGACACCGTCAACGATTGGCGTCACCGCCAGCCAGGTCTCGGCTGGCCGCGGAGTGACCGCATCGCGAGTCGACTGAATCGAAATCGGGAAGATCGCGCGTTGGCCTTGGCGTTGAGGACGATGCGCCCGCAGGACGTACGGCGAACGTTGCTGGCTGGCGCCACTGACCAGTTCAATGGTCTGCGGGAATTGCCAGTCAAACGGTATCGGTAGAAAGCGGTTGCTATCAGCGGACAGCCGAATCCGGAGCGCCTCACCGCCAGCCAGTGGGAACGACTGCGAGGCAGCCCCAAAGTTCAATTCAAAGGTTTCGCCGCTGAACTCACGCGGATCGACCGTGACGGTGCCATTTAGCACGGCGGTAACCGACGGCGGTTGGCCCGGCGACCGTTGAACGACTTCACGGCGGCCTTGGACGGTGTACGAACCGAGCGACAACCTCGCCCGGAGCTGCCGCATCAGTTCCCCTGCATCATCAACGGTGGTCGCCGCACCGCCGGTCGCTTCGGCCAGCTGCTGAAAATCGGCTTCGGCCTGCGCCCGCTCAGCCGGTTCCAATCCAAAGCCCAGCAGATAAATCGGGACACCGGCTTGCTGGCCGGCGCGGAGTGCATCGTTGTGCGTCGTGCGAGGCGGCTGGCGAATGTCGCTACGGCTTGGAGTGAACTGATAATCGCGACCATCGGTGATCACGATGATGCTCTTTTCAGTGTCGGGATCGTCGCTGGCAAAGGCTCCCGTCGCTTCGACAATTGCTTGGTTCAGCGGTGTCTGCCCCCACGCCTGCACCACATCCAGCCGTCGCAACACACCGCCGGTATCGAAGCGTCCCAGTGGCAGGAGCAGTTCCACATCACGGCTGGGCATCAGTCCTTCGGGCACGTCGACTCCGGCCCCCGGCGAGAGACTCAGCCGCGGTGGCGCTGAACGGGTCCATGCGATCCGGTGCCCAAAGAAGATCACGCCGACCCGCGTGCCGTCTTGCTGCGAAAGCTCGTCGAGCATCTGAACCAGCGCTGCCTTGGCCACATCCAGTTTCGAGCGCGCCGAGTCCGACGCGCTCTCGCTGGCCAGCGGCTCGCTCATGCTCTGCGAGCAATCGAGCACAAACATCACCGAGGCCCGCTTCTTTTGCTGGCCGAGCAAGGTAATCGTGCTGGCTCCGTAACGATGCGGGCGATAACTGATGGTTGTCCCTTGAAGGCGATTAACGACAAATGGCTGGTCGAATTCGTTGCCACGAAACGTGGTCAGCGCCGTCAACCGCGGTGTGTCGATCCCGCTCGCTCCGCGCTCCTCTGCGCCCGCTGCAAGGCTTTCCGGCGGCTCGCGTTCCAGGCCCGCGATCCCCGGCCGTGGTGAGAGTTCAAAGGTTTGCGAGGTCGACAGCGGCAACGAAACGGTGGCCGCTTGTGTCACAATTTGCCGCTGTGCCGTCTGCACCCACACGCTCGGCAAGCCCGAGGGAAAGGCGTCGGCTGGCAACTGGGTTTCGGCCAGCGGCGTGACTGTGACGGCGATTGCGAACTCCGCCGCGTCTTGAGGCAAAGGCGAGGTGTCTGCCGAGGTCGCCAGTCCGGTTCGCGCCGCGAGACGACGCGCGATTTGGCGGCGGCGGATCTGCTCGATGTCGCGCTGCAGCGCAGCACTCTGCGGCCCCAGTTCCTCAACCCAGTCCAAACAGCGACTGCAGGCCGTGTCAAAGAACGGTGGACGCGGTGGACCGCTGCTCGCGGCAGGCGATCCTAAAAACGCGGTGAGCTGGCGGTCGGCCTGCCACACCAACAGACGCTGCAGATCTTCGCGCCAGCGGCTTTGCAGCGGTGTGTGCTGCGGGCGAGCAGCGACCAGCGGCAGTGCGCGACGCTGCCACCGAGCGGCCACCGCCGTGTCGTCGGCCGCTGTGGGGGCATCGCTCCAGCGATCCATCGCTGCGCCGTCGGTCCAGTGTCCCAGCGAATTGCGAACGAGATAACCGAGTTGCTCCATGCGGGCCAAGCTCGATTCGGCCGGCACAAGACCTTGGGTAGCCCCCGGATCGCTGCCAGTACTTTCGTTCCCACTAATCAGTACCGCCGGATGAACTGACCAGGACAGCGGTCGATCGATCGTCGGCCATGCCAGCAGCGCTGGCCGATTGCCAGGGCGCTGATCCCAGGCAACGTCATCACTCTCGGTAGTCACCGCGTCACCACTCTGATATTCAGCGACCTGTGACTGGGCGATTCGGTCATGCACCAGCCGCAGATCCCGTCGCTGTTGCCACGGCAGAAACGGCAGGCTCAACGCTGCCCGTAACTGCAACCATGGTCGCTCGAGCGTTTCGTCGCCGAGCGTCACTAGCCAGCGTTCGAGTTGGGCATCGATTTGGGCGAGCGTTTGCCGCAGTTGATCGGCGGTTGTCAGAAAGGGAACACTCGTATCGTCCGCTGTGGTCGGCACACGATCGAGTTGTTGGCTGAGCGTGATGCAGTCGGAAATCGCCGGCAAAATCCAGCTTGGAATCCGGTCGCCTGCGTCAGCAGCTGACGAATCACCGGCCGCATCATCCGCGGCGGCGTCGCCGGCGAGTTGCGGCGGAATAGCAGCCCAGGCTTCTGCAATCGCGGGCAAACGTTGGGCAGCGTCGTCGCGCAGGGCAATCGCTGCAGCGATCCGCAGCAGACGGTCCGCAGCGGCCGCGTAAGCCGTTGAGGCGGCGGCGAGTTGCGGATCGATCTGCGCGGAGGCCGCCGATTGCCCTGCCAGCAACCAGTCTTCAGCGACAAGCCGCTGCTGGTCTGCTTGCCGCAGCAACGGCGTAACCCAAGGGATGCTGCGGATGTCCTGCTGTCCCTCCGGCAGCTGCATCACCGCCAACCGGTCCGCCGTCGCACGCAGTTCCAGCAGCTTCGCCAAGGCGTCACGGCGTGACCAACGGTCCAGCGTCTGGTAACGCTGCAACAAACGCAGGAACTGAGCATCGTCGATCGAGCCGCCGTTTTCGCCGCTGGCAGCGAGCGTTTGCAATTGGCTAACGGTTGCTTGCAATCGCTGCGGATCGGCTCCAGCGATCAATTCATTCCATTGTCGCTCAGCGGAATCCAACTGGTCGGCAGAGATCGTGCCGAGTGTCGCAGCGAGCCGCAACGATGGCGGCGGCGAGCCGCCTAAGGCCGCCGGTTGTCGCAACAGCGCTCGCCGTAGTGCCACCGGCGAATGTCGGATCTCGCTGGCGGTGAGTTGCTGTTCGATGTCACTGAGCCGGCGGTCGATACTGGTCCGCTCGCGCACCGCTTGCTGCTGGTACGCAGTGCCTGCAGCAGAGAGTTTTTCCAGCCACAACAGCCGATGTTCCAGATCGTTGAGCGCCTCGGGAACCACCGCTAGAAGCCGTTGCCGCGGCAACTCCCCGAGCCGCCGCCAGAGCGTGTCCAGGTCAGTCGGGGACACCGAACGTGCGGTATTCAATTCCAGCCCCTGCTCGAACTGCTGGGCCGCTCGGCTGGGCAATGACCACGCAATCGAGCAGTCGCCGCTCGAGACCGGCGTCCGCTGTACGCGTTGCACCGGTAGGTCGTGCGCAGTGCACCAGGCAGCCAGTTGGTCATTGAGGTAATCAACCAACTCGGTCACGCTCACCCGGCCATCACCGTTGCCCCCCTGGGACACCGTCACCGCGGCTTCAGCAGACACGGGCCGCTTGCTGCCGGCCGCGGTATCGGCTGCACCGGCCAGCCCGCGGGATACGAAGTAGCCAAACGCGCTGCCGCCGAGCGCCGGACTGCTCCAGGCCGACTGGTCGGGCGCGGTGCTGTTCACGATCACCAGATTGGGGTGACGTTCCGGATCGATCGCATCGCTCAGCCGCTGTGCGAAGGTGTTGTGCAGTTGACCGATCCGCCAGTTCATCCCCGTGCGATTGCTGTCCAACAACACCAGTTTGTGCACACGCCGCGGCAGCGCTGCGCTGATCCGGTCGAGAACAGCCGAAACGGGCAGCCAAGTTGCGGAATCGAGCGGCGAGGCTTCGGCAGGCAGCAGGTACGGCTTGCCCTCGGAGTCGACAGCCGAGTGCATGCTGAAATAGAACACGACGGTATCGGCCAAAGAGCGTGACGCGGCCAAAGCAGCCAGATCAGCATCGAGCCGTTTGAGCGCCAGTTCGCTGCTCCGCCAATCCGGCGACAGGTCGAGCACCTGCAAAGAATGGCGATGCAGCATCTGCAGCCGTGCCGCGTCTTCCCGCGCCCAGGCATTGGGATCGACCGGCCAGGCGTAATCGGTCACTGTGGCCAGCAGCACCGGGGTCAACCGCGGGCGAAATACCACCTGTTCAATCCACAGCGCTGTCAGCCCGAGCGTGGCCAGCAACAGCAATCCAACGGCGATGGCGCGGATCCGTCGTCGTGCCCGGAGCCGCTGGCGAACGTCGTTGATAGAGATCGACATGTTATTCCGGACTATCAGTTGATCGCGCAGTACGGGCGTGAGTTTTCAAGGCGGCCAGCACCATCTCAGTGCCGCCCCCAGGCTTTCCGCTTCTCAAGTGACGTCTCTCGGTCGTTGCGACAT
Organism: uncultured Planctomycetaceae bacterium; assembly: GCA_937904535.1. Taxonomy (GTDB): domain Bacteria; phylum Planctomycetota; class Planctomycetia; order Pirellulales; family Pirellulaceae; genus UBA6163. The sequence goes on along the minus strand of CALELC010000631.1, from coordinate 9,172 downwards.
CTGGAAAGTGCCTACTACTTTACTTCAGCGTCGGGCAGGAGTTGAATCACCGCCTTGGATCTCAGCTGTGCGATGTAAGCGGCCTCGGCTTCCGCTCGGCGTTCGGCCAGGATCTCAGCAATGATCGCGGAGCGGACCTCGCTGAGCGGACGCGTTTCGCCGGTCCGCATGTCGGTGACCAGCAGGAACGAGGTCGCACTGGGAGTCGCATAAATCTCACAAGCTTGCCCGGTACCAAGCGGCTGCAATCGTCGCCGCATCGTGGCTAAAGGCACCTCGGCAAGTGTCGTCCAGTCATACTGCTGCACCTGCACCAGACGGTCATCATAGCCGGGTGGCGGCGACGCCTCGTGATCACCGACCGCCTGCGAGCGGACATACTGAAGCCACGCCGCGACCTGGGTTAGGTCGGCGACATCAGCATGTTCGATCCAGTAATGCCGCCAACGCACTTGATCCGGCCGTCGAAAACGCTGGGGATCTTGCTCGTAGAACTCCGTAATTTCCGCTGCGGAGACCGCTGGATCATGGTCGACTTGGCGGCGCAGCAGTTCCTGTGCGAGCGCCGCTTCGAGTTCGACAGCCTGTGCCACGGAATCAGCGACGATGCGAGCCTCGGAATGACCGGAGGCCTGAGCGACCTTTTGGTCGAGTTGTGACTGAACCGCCGTGGACAGCACGTTGCGTGCGGTCTGGGCGAGGAGCTTGCAATTGATTGCTTCGGCCAATACGACAGCCAGCATCGGTTCGCGAACCGCCGGCGTGACGGCCTCCGGTGCGATTCCGCGAGCTAACAGTCGGCGATGCACTTCGGCGATCACGGGTTCGGCTGCTACCGGTTCGCCATTGACCTGAGCCAATACCGGCGGCAGCGATTCATCGGCCCAATCCAATGACGCCCAATGAGAGACGGTTTGCACATCCGCGGCAGTGCCAGGTGCGGCTGGGTTGGGCGCACGTCGCGAGAGCACTTGGCCTTCTTCAAGCTCGGGCCCTTCTTCGGGCAATCCGTCGCCATCGGCCGGCGCGATCGGTGCACAGCAATACTTCAATGCCAGCCGCGCCATCCGCCGTACCCGTGGCGAAGGTTCGACGAAGCAGCCGGTGTGGTCGGTTTCCCACGCCAATCGCATCAGCTCTTTATGAACATCGAGCGTGCAACAACTGTTGCCGCCACAGGGACAATGCGAGCGGGTGCCGATCTCGCGCAGCGCCTTGGCGGTAGCAAAGCGAACTTCTTCATTGCAGTCCGACAAATTCGCAGCCAGCGCCTCAGCCACCCCTTCGTAGCAGCCACAGCCGACCGTGGCCAAATAAGCAGCCGCCTTCGCCTTTTGGGCTCCGGCATCTTGTTCTTGCTTGATCTTGGCAGCTGTCTGCACGCTTGGCGGCGCGTCAGGACTGAGGTTCGCAGGATCCGCAATCGTCAGCAGCGGCGGCGTTGGCTCAATGCCGGGATACATCGTGCCCAGCCGAGCAGCGATCCGATCGCGGAGGGTGCAGATCAGGGCAGTGCCGCCTTTGCACGCCTGCGACAGGCCGAGAAACTCGGGCAGGGTGGGGAACGTGGAAGCCGGAGCCGCCGGCGGCGCGATGGCAATGATCGTTTGCGTGCCGGCCGTCGCGCTGGTGGGAGGCAACGGAGCCGGAGGCGATGTGGGCGCCATCGGCGTCGACGAACACCCGCTGAGCAACAACCATCCGCCACCGGCGAGCCACCCCAGCAGGTGCGCTCGCATGCGGTTCGCAGAAGTTTGATGACTCACTCTATCCACCACCCCGGATCCTCAATTCGCCGCTGTTTGCAGAACCATCCTTAGGAGTTGGTATCGGCTGGATCGGTTGTGCAGGCCGCAAGGAATTAGCCGGAGCGGAAAAGTTTTCCAGGTCGCGTGCTTTGGCTGCGAGGCTGACCGGTGCGATTTCGACCGAGCAGCTATTCCAACAGGATTCTTACCGGAGCAAACGAGCGATCTCCCTCGGGAATCGTGATTTCTAGCTGGCCATTCCGGCGAGTGTTGCGCACCACGGCGCGAGCCACCAAGCGATACGCCCCCGGTGCGACCCGAGCAAACTGGAAGTTCCCCTGTGCATCGGCCGTGCGGGTCGCGACCAATCTCGCTTCCTCACCAGCCGTGAACAACTCCACGGTCGCTCCGGCGGCCGCGGTGGTGCCATGCATCGCTCGTCCATTGATCGCCTTCGGGCGGTTCCGCTCCGCCTCCACCTCGGCTTCAGACAGCACATCGATGCTCAGCGGTGTCGGCAAGCCCGTATTGCCGACTCGGTCGGTCGCTCTCAACAACAACCGATGAGTGCCTGGGACCAAACCCTCGGTGGGAAAACTCGCCGCCCAAGTGCCTTCAGGTGTCAACACAGCATCGACCGCAGGGGGCACGGCCGCAAATTGGCTTGTCCCCGGCTGAGCCACGCCCACCTGAACGCTCGCGACCCCTGACAAACCGTGGTCGTCGGCGCTGACGGAGACTTCCAGCGGCGTGTTCGCTGCAATCCGTTGACCGGGCTGCACCCGAATGCTTCCCAAACGCGGAGGCGAACCGTCGAGGATTACTTCCACCGGTTCACTCCAGGTGTCACGGTCCCCCGTCCGCAAGTAACCCAGCAAATTGACACGGGTATCCGTCAGCATGCCACCGGGAATGCGGAGGCGGTAATCCTGCACCGACGCCAGCACATTGACCTGGTCAGTCTTGGCGTCGGAAAGCAACCGCACTTCCACTTGGCGATCCGACCGAAACGACAACGGATTGTCGTTGCGGAACACACGGTCACGATTGACGTCGATGCCGATCAGCAGTTCGTCGCGTGGGTCGAGGAAAGCACCGATCGGAGCATCGACTTCCGCTAAAACCTCGATCGCCTCCACGGGCGCGGCAAAGGCGGTGGCCGGCAAAGGTGAAGTCAAGCGTACGCCTGATCGCTCACCCCACTGCGGCACACTCACCTGGCTGTCGGTGGGCCGAAAGCGGAAGACAAAGGCTCGCGGGAACGCATCGACGTCGACCTGCACCGTCACCGTTCTCGCTGCGTCAGGCGGAATATCAGCGGTCAGTCGCAGACGTGGGGCGCCAGCGGTGAGGTGGCCTGCGAGCGTCAGTTCCAAGGGAAGCGACGCATCATCAAAAATTCGTGCCTGGACCGGAATGCCCGTCGCCGGAATCGCCGAACTCGTCAGGGGATCGACTTGGATCTGCAATTGCCCGATCGCCGCGTCGTACGCGAGCTGGACGTCGGCGTAACGCTGGGGACGCTGCGGTGACAAGGTGACCAGCTCAATCGCCACGGTGTCGGTGGCCTGCTCATGAACCCAAACCAACAGCCCCGATGTGATCACAGTTCCCAGCGGTACGGCAGCAGCGTTTTCCCCACCGGCTGGATCGCTGGCGGCGTTTTCGGCAGCCAGAGCGGGAGCAGCCGGCGCGGCGGTCAAGGTTTCTGCGGCGGCGGCTTGGCCTGCGGGCACAGGCGGTGCTGGCAACAATTTCACCGGCGTACCATCAGCCGGTAACACCATCGAGGTCGGCGCTAACACCGAGAGGGTCGTGCCGATTTGACTCAGCCAACGTTCGGCCGCAGCCCGCGGCAACACGGTCTCAGGCGTCGCGATCCGCAGCGGCTGAGTCGGCACGAGCACCGAGACCATCGCGGGCAACTCGCGGCCGCGCGTGTTGCGCAGCAAGATGCGGTAAGGCGTTGCTCGGTTGGGAAACGGGTGCAAAACCAGCCCGCGATCACCTGCCGACCAGGTTGAATCGCCACCCTCGACAACCAACTGCACGGCGGAGCGATCGGGCAGGAGCACGACCGCGTCTTGCCGTGAGTGATCCTTCGCCGTGATCGCCCGTAGGCTCCACCGCGTGTTGCGGCTCATGCGATCGTTTCGCTGCAACACCACCGGAACCGATTTTGATTCACCCGGCTGGAGCACCAACGTTGGCGGCAATTGAGCGACTTCCGGCTGGTGCGGATAAATCGCCGCCCGGCGGAGCTTCGCAACACGTTCGGACTGCTCGGTCGCTTCTGGCGAAGCGGATCCTGCCGCTTGGTCACCGCTGGCCGCTCCCGAAGCTGCGAGCAGTCGCAGTAATTGGTCGTCGGCTTCCGCGGCCAGTCGATTCAATTCGTGCTGCAACGTCGCTTCGTCATAAAGGTTCAAGCCGCCGGACGAATGCAACTCGAGATACCGCCGGTCGCTATCACCCACCAGCCAAACCTGAGCCGTTTCTCCACCGCGATTAACCACCGTCACGGTAGTAAGCAATGTGACATCGATCGGCGCAAATACGAGTTCCTGAGGCATTTGGATCTCGATCGTCGGAACTCCGACCGGGCCGAGCGGCGGTTGCAGCGGTTCGCGCAGCGCCAGCGTCTGGTAATCCTGTAACGCCGTCGTCAGTCGCGGTAGATCCGAAACCGACATGCTCCGCATCGCCACGCGTTCACGCTCTGACAGCGCTGTCCACAGGTCATAACGCGCAGCCGACAACAGACGTTCGCCGACGGTCTGCGGTTCAAACGGAGTGCTCAACGCCGGCCCCAGCACCCGCACTGCGCGCTGCAAACGGTACAGCTCCGCAACCTGCTGGGCCCGGCGTGCCGGGACACTCAGATCGGTGGACTGGGCGAGGATGTCGATCAACCGCACCGACCACTGCTGAGAATCGGCGGCCAGCGATTGTCGTAGTTTGCGGTAAGCCCCAAAAAACTCATCGGTCGTTTGTTCCGCCTCAGGCTGCTGGAGCAGTTGCTGGCGCAGCGAGTCGGCCACGATCGGAGTTGAAGAGGTCCCAGGCCCATCGATCAGCGCAAGCAGCGTCGCCTGCCAACGGATCCAGTTCGCCGCCTGCTGCCGCACGCTGGCCATCTGGGTCCGCAGTTCCGTGTCGAATAGCCCTGTACCGAGCGGTCCCACGTCGAGCAGTCCGGAGGCCGATCGCAACGACAAGCGTGCCTGCTCTGGAATCGAATCAAAGGCTTCGGTCTGCAAATGTGCGACCTCAACTTCGCTTACCGTGGCCAACAGTTGCATTCGTGCCGCAGCGGGCACCAGCGGTGTCTCGAGCAACAGCCGAATAAACCACGCGTCGGAAAGCCGGAGCGAATCGGTGGTCAGCCGCGCGAGTCGCTCAGCCGACAGCGATTGATCGAATCGAGCGCGGAGCGATTGCAACCGATCGGCAGTCGCTTCCAGGGCAGCGAGGCTCTGTGAGGGTGCCTCGCTCACGGTTTGAGTGGCCACCAGGGCGGCGAGCGTTTCCGTGATTTCCTCGCCGCTGGGGAAAGGATGCTCGGGATGGGCAGAGGCGTGCCGATTCAGAGCAATCCAATACGGGAGCGACTGCAGCAGGTCGTGCGTGAGGCGGCGAATGTTGGCCATCGCCTGGCACTCTTGCTGGACATCGCGATACACCGCCTGAGCCTGCGTAAGTTTTTCGACGGCCTGCTCGCGCCAACTGTCGCCGAAACGATCGCGGGCGATCCGCTCGGCGCTGGCTCGGAGTTCATCGGCGCGCAACACGCGGGCCTGGGCTGCAGGTCGCGACGCCGCGGCTACAGCCGCCTGCTCCGCTATATACCGCGTCTGCAACAACGGCCGCGCCAGCGTCCAGTCCGTGGCTGCTAAATCGGCCAATTGATCGACGCCGCGGAGTTCAGCGAGCGATGCAAACTCTGCCTGCCAGGCTTGCTCGAGCCACTGCAAAAAGTCAGCGACTGAGCCGCTGTGAATGATTTCCTGATACCGCTGTAGGGCTTGCCGCTGCGGCTCGCTAAACCGCTGCTCCAGCGCACCGGATGCGACCGCCGCGGCGATCGCTCCGATCCGCTCGGGCGCCGCGATCGGCGGCCTGCGGGCCAAAAACTGGTCGACCAGCCTCCCACCGTCTGTGCCGGTCGGTGGGGTCGGCAGGAGCAGGTTCTGCATCGGCAACAGCTGATCGCGAAGCACCCGTGTCAGCGGTTTGGTGTCAAAGGTCAGCCCGGCGCGAATCGATTGATCAACGGCCAGCAACTGTTGCTGATACACCCGCCACAGATCCGGAGCGTAATCCAGGGGCCGCGGCATCGCTGGGGCGGCCAAAAGCTGATCATGGATCAACCAGGCTTGAGCCAATTGATCGAGCAACGCGGTGTCGCTCTGCGGATCAACAGGCAGCCCGGCGCCGCTGGAGCTGCCAGAGCGAGAGCCGCCTGGCCGGTTACCGCCGGTCGTCCCAGAGGCAAGTTCTTCGGCTGGACCTGCCGAGGCGGCTGCGTCAGCGGATCCGGTTGCAGCACTCGCGCTGGCCGCCGGCTGCGTTGAAGCCGTGCCCGGAGCGGCGCCGGGTGCGGCGCCGGGTGCGGCGCCGGGTGCGGCTGGATCGGCTCCCGGAGTGGCTGCGGGAGCCGTGGCACCACTGCCTGAACCGGCTGGGCTACCTGAGGCGAGCGGCATACCGAGACTGCGCAGCTGCGCCTTCCGCTCAGGCACGCGGGCCTCCGTCAATTTATCACGCACCGGGTTGGTCAGCGGCAACAGTCGGTTACCGGCGCGTTCACGAAACACCTGCTCCCATTCTCCCTGCTCACGCGGCTGTTGCGCTTCCGCCACGCTCTGCTGCACGTCCAGCTCGCGGTCCGCCGGTGGCAGACTGGTAACGGCAACGACCGGCACCGCCAGCGCTCGCGGGTTCGGTGTGCCACCGCCCCAGAGCAGTTGCGGGGTTTGTGAGGCAAATCCGTCGGTGGTCCGTTTGACCCACTCGGCAACACCGGCCCCGGTGTAGGCAGCAAGTTCGCCGAGCGAAATTCTCTGGTCTCGATCCAGGTCGGCTTCGCCCTTGAGCCCTCGGGCGACGAAGTAGGCGAACACGGTGCGCCGCAGTGCCGTCGACACGTGGCTCGACTCCCAGAGCGAATGCGACGTGAGGACCCACAGCGAATCATCGCCGGTGCGCTCGATGCTCGCTGCTAGCTGCTCCGAGAACGTCGTGGGCAGCAAAAAACCATCCTCGGGCAAGAGTGTCGTGGTGGTATCCAGCAACAAGAGCTTGGTTCGACCCGGTAGCCGCCGAATCCGCTCTAAGAGCGGCTCGATCGCAATGTCTTGGTGGCTATCCGCGGCACCGCTGGGGCGGAGAACCGTCCCCTGAGCACCATTGATTTCCTGCGCAGCCAGATAGACCAACACCGTGTCGCCGCTGTCGATGCGTGCGAGCCAGGAAGACAGTTCGGGCCCCAGCCGACCGATCTGTGCCGGCGTGATGAGCGGAATGGTCGCTGTGGCCTCGTCATCGGGCCGCAGGACCGCCCGCAGCGGCGCAAGTTGCACGTACTGTTCGAGCGCGAACGCGGGTGCCGCAACGGCGCGCTCACTGTCACCACCGGCGGTGGCAAACACCAAGTGGGTGCTGGGATGTCGAAAGGGAGCGACGATCAGATAGACGAACCCGCCGAGCAGCGCCAACAACCCCAGCAGCATCGCGGACTTCAACAGTCGGCGGCGTGGCGTGTGGCCTCGTCGGATATCGCGCCACCCCTGGCTACTGACCATCAATTGCTCCCAGATCCCACGGTCCTGCTGATGCGGTCGGTGAATCGCTGCAGATTCCCAGCCACGCGGGATTGTCCGTGTGACTGAGAATGCCGCGTAACCTGCCACGGGACCAGGCTTCCGCGCTGGCCCCTGGGGTCGATCCACCGCGACGCGACGCTGCTACCGCGCCGGCTCGCTAACCTTGTTATCGTCCGCAGCAGAATCGATCGCCAATTCGCCCGATTCGATTTGATCGGCTAAAGCGACAAAATGACGATAGTGATCGTTGACGTTTTCCGGTGGCAGCAGGGAAAGGGTCAACGTCAGCGATCCGGCGACAGCACGGCTGGCGAGCGTGTCGACCGGAGGAACCGGCTGAGGCGACGAGGCCGGGGCGATGTTGTCGCCGCTCCAGAATGCGGCCGCCGCCAACAGACCACCGGGCCCCTGGTAGCCTGCCGCCTGAGCCGCCGCTTCGGCCTGACGACAATTCGCTTCCTCGGGGGTCTGTACCCACTGCGCCGCCGCGCGCAGCGCGTCGTACTGAGTCGCCGCCAACGAGTCACGAATGGTGTCTCCGACGATTTTACAACCCCACGCCACCGCCGGACGGCGGCCGAGCGTGTACGCTCGTACCCGTAGGGCCTGATGATGATCGCCAGCGTGCGCGAGTCGCTCGCTCAATTCACGGCTGCTTGCTGCCTGATTCGCCAGTTCAGGAGCTTGGCCGCCGAGCTCCAAACGTTCGCAGATTTCGCGCACACTCATGCTGGCAGCCGCTGCTGCCACCGCATCGCTCGGTGGGCGGTTGGACTTGGATTCAGCGGGCTGGAGCATCCCCTGGATCGACACCAGAAACTCGGTTTCTCCTGCCAGCACCCGGTCGCCGCTGGCGAGCACCTGTTGTTGCACCGGCTGGGAGTTCACGAGCGTCGCCGAGGACTGCATCGTGTGCAGCACACACTGTTGGCCGCGGCAATCAAGCAGAAAATGAAACTCGGACATCGCTTGGTCATACGGAAAGCTGAAATCGGCCCACTCGGTCTGGCCGAAGCGAGCGATCAGGCCATCTCGCAGGCGAATCCGCTGCCCTCGCTCGGGGCCGCTGAGCACTTCTAAGACAACATGCATACCGATCTGTCCGGAAAGGAAATGTCTCGATTGAACTTGCCAGTCGATCCCAGCAGTGCGCCGACGCTCGTTCTGTGATGTCCGCCGGCCCTTGCGCCGACGCGGGCCAACGAAGTCCGGCAACCGCTAGTTGATCATCACGATGCCACCCTTTACCGTCGTCATCCCCTGACCTTCCAGGGTTGCCATGGCTCCTTTGGCTTCGACCTTCAGGCCACCGTCGACACTCACTCCCAGATTGCTCTTCACTTCGACCTGCATCGAGCCTTGGATACTGATCTTCGCCGCCTTGAGTGTAATTCCCTGGGGATCGATCAGGATGCTGCTGCCACCGACTTTCAGCTCGATGGACTGCGCTGCTTCGATCGTGCTTTTCCCGGCGTTGACTCCGATTTGATGGTTGCCGCGCTGCACCGTTAAGGTGTCGTCAGCAGCAATCGTGGTCGTCCGTTTACCATTCTGAATCGTGACCGTTGCATCGCCCTGATCGATCTGGACGCGATCAAG
>CALELC010000630.1 GCA_937904535.1 uncultured Planctomycetaceae bacterium | reverse complement strand
TGGAGAGACGTCTGCCTCATCCCTACTATCCGCCACTCGCGCCCCTGCTCCCCGCAACCTGCCACCCAACGCCCTTGCCTGCATCGATCGGCGGAGCGATCGACGACACTACCGTCTACCGTCTTCCCTTTTCTCGAACGCCGTCGGCTGTTCCTCGCGCAGCTTCTTTGCCGCTTCCATGAGTGCCACCGCCTCTGCCCCCTCAGCCGCTTGGGCGGCAGCACTGAGCAGGTCGTGAGCGTGCACCACGTAGGAATCGGCCAGCCAACCTTTGGCCCGCTTGGCTTCCCCTAAGTAGCCGTCCGCCAAAAACCGAGCGTCCTGAGGGTCGGGAACCGCACTAGCCAACAGTTCAATGCCAGCAAAATGTGCCAGCTTCACATTGGCGCCCGCTGCCAAATGCGGCAGCGCCTGGTGCCAGTCGCGGCGGACCAGCGCCCAATAACGGCCCACCATCCCGCGATCGTCCGGCGACAACTGCTCGGCTCCCAGCGTCTCCAGTCGCTCGACCGCCTCCGCGTATCGCTGCGCCACAGCCAACGAATCTCGCCACAGCTTGCTCTGCGACTTGATCGTCTCATCCCGGTGCTTGGTGCCAAGTTCCTGAGCAACAGCCACCAGTTGGCTGGCCACGGTCAGTTCGCCGCCGAGCACACACTCTCGCACTTGCTCATCAATCCAGTCGCTGACGCGCCGGCGATGAACGACGCTGACGATGTCATCCGCGGCCCAACGCGATAGCTCTACCGCCGCCTGGTCGGCGTCGATTGCAAAGTCCTGCGTCAATTCTGCAATCGCTTGCCGGACGTCCTCATCTCGATCCGCCAGCAGCGCTGCCTGGCCGGCCAACATCAATGCTACCCAGCGTTCGGCAGAACCCGCTGGCGACTCATTGGCCACTGCCCGCAACAACACCAGTTGCCGTTCGACACCTACGAGATCATCCGCGAGCCCTGGCTCCAGCGTCACTTCAGCCGACACCAACCGAGTGCCATCCGCATCCACCCGCGGCGTTTGGCTCCGGTAGCTGCGCACGAGCGTTTCAACGTACAACCTCGCCGCCTGCTGCCCCGTTGTCGGCACCGCTGGCAACGCTGCCGCAACGTCCTGCTCAGCGTCTTGCGTTCCTACCGCCGGCGGCACCGGCAACAACTCCCAGTCGGCCAGCAGTTCCTGCACCTCGTCCTCGGCCAGCAGCGGCTCCACCCCCTGCCCCACCAAGTCCTCCGTTGGAGTCCAGGCTTCAGCCTGCCATTCCGCTGGCACCTCCGTTGGAGTCCAGGCTTCAGCCTGCAAATCAGCTGAACCCTCCGTTAGCGTCCAACCTTCAGCCTGCAAGTCTGCCAAATCCCAACCTTCCGCCTGCTCCGCCGCTGGAGTCCAATCTTTAGCCTGCTGAAGTTCAGCGGGCACCTTCGTTGGAGTCCAGGCTTTAGCCTGTCCCCCTCCCGCTAAAGTCCCATCCTCCGACTTCTCTCCCGTTGCCACCCCACCTTCAACCTGCTCTTCCGTCGCAGCCTCAGCTCCAATCCGCTCTCCCGCCGACCTCACCGTCACCGCTGAAACCGACACTGCAGCTGGCGTTCCCGCAGCCACCGCACCAGCGACCTGTCGCTGATCCGCCGAAGCGTGCCAGCACGCCACCGCCCACCAACCGCACAGCAGCAACACCGAGCCCGCCAGTACGATCGCAGCGACGATCGCCGTAAACGGAGCATTGACCAATTGCCGCCGCGCCGCGCGGTAAACTCGCGTCGTCGGCAACTGCACCAACAGATCCGGCGAGCTGAGCGTCGCTTCCCAACCCGGCACCATCGCCGTGTCGATGAACCGCTCGAGCGTCGCCCCGTCTTCCTCTCGTTGCGTTCCCGCCGCCGTCACCAGCGTCGCCGCTCGCTCCGCGATCGGAGCTCTCCGCACGTTCACCGGGACCTGGCCGTACTCCTCCACCGGTGGCGGAACAACCGCAGCCAGCTTCGGACTTTGAGGAGCCGCCAGCCGAGCCTGAGCAACCTGAACCGCTTCATCAGCGAGTTGCGGGTGCAGCCGCCCGAGCATCACGCGGCTCTGCGGATCCTGCCGCCGCCGCGGATCGAGCACGCGATAGGCGCCGACGAGCAGTTCCAGCAACATCCGCTCCAGCTCTTCACTGGGGCTGCGCAGGTGCATCAGCGCCAACGGCTGCGCCGATTGCTCCAGCGCCCGGCGAATCACCATCGGGCGAAACTCCTCGGCGCGCAGCCCCATCCGCTGGTAGTCACCAACGTTTGGCGGAAGCAGCGAGTTCGTGGAGTTAGCCATTTTCAAATCATTCACCAAAGCGTTTGCTCGCATCCTTGCCCAACACCGTTATCCAGTGCTCTGTGCCCCATCTCCGTATCACCGACCAATACCGCCGACCAGTGTCGCCGACCGCTCCGCCGGTCGGAGCTCTCTTCCGGCAAGAGCTCTTGATCGCCGACCGCTCCGTCGGAGTCCCCCCGTTCCAACTCTGGTTTTCGCTGCCCGGTTCGATCGGCGGAGCGATCGACCACCTTGGTTGCCGACCGCTCCGCCGGTCGGAGTTCTCTTCCGGCAAGAGTTCTTAATCGCCGACCGCTCAGAATCAAAAAGTTGCTAGGCCCAGTCGAAAGTCGTCAATTGCCGTCCACCCACAAACGCCCTCCGTCCCGCTCGCAAGGCCCCGTCTGACTTCTAGCCTCTCCCCTCCTACACATCACACAGCTTGGCCGCATGAGCCAAGGCTGCAATCGGATCGTCCCAGGTCGGAATAAATTCCTGAGCGATGTAACCCTGGTAACCGGTCTCGAGGATCGCTTGGATCACTGGGGGATAGTTGATTTCCTGGGTCTCGTCCAGTTCACCGCGGCCCGGATTCCCGGCCGTGTGATAGTGCCCCACAAGCTCGTGGTAGCGGCGGATATTCCGGATCAAATCGCCGTGCATAATCTGCACGTGATAGATGTCAAACAGCAACCGGAACCGCGGCGAATCGATCGCTTTGATCAGGTCGGCACACAGCTCCAGGTCGTCGCCCCAGTAGCCCGGATGCCCCTTCATCGGGTGCGAATCGTCGCGGGTATTCAGGTGCTCCAGCACCAGCGTAATGCCCTTCTCTTCCGCGTAGGGCACGACTTTGCGCCAGCAATCCAGACAGTTTTTGCGTGCCGCTTGTTCGCTGATTCCCGCCTTGGTCATTCCTGTAAACGTGATCACGCTCGGAGCGCCGAACTCGACCGCCCGATCGATCCCTTCCCGCAGTTTTTGCTCGACAAACGGATGGTTTTCCGGGTCCAGCGGCCCACGGGCAAAACCGTGGCTGTCGACGAGCGAGATTTTCAGGCCCAGTTCAGTGATCGCTCGGTAGCTCTCGGCCGGCACGCCTTCGATTGCTTCCAAACCAATCCGCTTGGCATGCCGAGCGAGCGTTACCGGGTCCATCGGATCAAAGCACCAGCCCATCACCGACTGATGGACGCGGCCGTTGACCACGGCTCGCCCGTCCGCGGTCGTCTTCTCAGCCGGCTGGCCGGCGTCCTGCTGTGCCCCAGCGGCAGCGCCGAGCAAGGCCGCGGCGGAAGCGATCGAGCCAACCGTGCAAAAATCTCTACGTCGCATGATGTGTCATTCCCAATTCAAAGTGCCAGCGTTCAGTCAACGAACCGAAGCCCCGCATCTTAGGCCATCCGCAACTGTTCTTGGATGATGGTTGACAACCGCTTGTTCGTTGCCTGCAAGCCGTCGGCGGAGCAACAAAACTTCCCGCCCCCCTGCTCTCCCCCCCCAGCGTCGCCTATCCCAGTGTCGCCGACCGCTCCGCCGGTCGGAGTTCCCGGTACCAGTTGTCCGTTTACACTTCCGTCTCTCTCGTCTTGCCCTTCTCTGACTTCTAGCTTCTAGCCTCTAGCCTCTCTTC
>CALELC010000629.1 GCA_937904535.1 uncultured Planctomycetaceae bacterium | reverse complement strand
ACACGGCGACCGGTTTTGATGACCTTCTGTATGCTGCTCGCCCTCGCAGGTCTCGTCTCAGCCGCGATTCCAGCGCTGATGTTCTTGGGCAACCGTCAGTTGTTTCAGCCGCCGCCGGATGCGCCGCTGACCAGTCGCCGCACCGAACAGGTGTCGGTGCTGATTCCGGCACGCGACGAGGCTGCGGGAATCGGCGACTGCGTCCGCGCCGCGTTGCAGTCGCAAGGCGTGCAGCTCGAAGTGGTCGTACTTGACGATCACAGCAGCGATGCCACCGCCGAAATCGTCCGTGAAATTGCGAATGGCGATCCGCGTGTGCGGCTGATCGCTGGGCAACCGTTACCCGCTGACTGGAACGGAAAACAGTTTGCCTGTTATCAGCTCGCCCAGGCGGCAAAATACAAACGGCTGATGTTCATCGACGCCGATGTGAAACTGCGCAGCGACGCCCTCCGCCGCCTGATCGCTTACCAAAACACACACGACGCGGCGCTGCTGAGTGCTTTTCCGCACCAGCTCACAATGACGTGGTTGGAAAAGTGGCTGATCCCGCTGATGCACTTCATTTTGCTGGGGTTCCTGCCGATCGCGCGGATGCGTCAAAGTCGCCAGCGGGCCTACGCAGCAGGCTGCGGCCAATTGTTCGTCACCCGGCGTGCGGACTATCAACAGGCCGGAACGCATGCGGCAATCCGCGGGTCACGGCACGACGGTCTCAAATTGCCGGCCGCCTATCGCGACGCCGGTCTATCGACTGATGTCGTTGACGGCACACCGTTTGTTTCCTGCCGAATGTATCGCAGCGCCGGCCAGGTGCTGCGCGGACTGCTCAAGAACGCGAGCGAAGGGATTGCGTCGCCGCGGTTGATCGTACCGTTCAGCACCATCTTGCTCGGCGGAGCGCTGCTGCCATGGATCGCCTTGGTCGCGGCCCTGACGCTGGGTGATCCGCCAGCGACCGCAGTGGCCGTGGTGGCTTTGATCGCGGCCCATCTGCCACGGGCGCTGGCGGCGCGACAGTTCCAGCAATCCTGGGTAGGCGTGCTGTTTCACACACCCGCCGTCGTGCTGTTCATCGCCTTGCAATGGCTGGCGCTGCTGAACCGCCTAACGGGGCGTTCGGTGGCATGGCGCGGTCGCCACTAAAGTTTCATTGCCGCGGCGGGCTTGCCGATCATTGGCTCCCTGCCTTAGCTGTCCGTTCCCGAGCCTGCAACCGATTGCGAGATTGGTGGGTGGTGTTTAGTTTCAGGGCCATCGCTGTCTGCGGTCGTGATGCGTTTGACCGGGCGATTGATCATCCCGTCCGATCGGCAGAGCGATCGGCTACCTTCTGTTCGTCTTGCTCCATCCGATCGGCAGAGCGATCGGCCACTTTTTGTTCGTCTAGTTCCAACCGATCGGCGGAGCGATCGGCCACGCTTACCGTTCCTGGAGATTCACCGCTGACCACCGCGTCCCTTCCTGCCGCAGTACCACCGAAGTCGGTAACCGCCGTCGTGGTTGCCGCCGGCCGCGGCCGGCGGTTTGGTGGCGGTGAGAACAAAGTGCTCGCGCCGCTGGGTGAACAGCCGATCTGGCGGGTTGCGGTCGAGACGCTGCGGCAGTGCGACGCGGTCGGCGAGATCGTGCTGGTGATTCGGCCGGATGATCGCCCTCAAGTCGCCGGTGCGGCGGCAGAGCTGGGGTTAAGGTTGGTCGACGGCGGTGAAGAACGTTACGACAGTGTTCGCGCCGGGCTGGCTGAAGTGCAGCGCATCGCCGCGTCTGCGGACTCGTTAGCCGCTTCGCCCTTGGTCGCGGTGCACGATGCCGCTCGGCCGCTGGTGCCGCGCGCAGACATCGGCGCTGTGATTGCCGCGGCAGCCCACACGGGAGCGGCGATTCTGGCGACTCCAATCCGCGGCACGATCAAACGGCGAACTCCGGTCGGCACCGTCACGGTCGACCGCACGGAGTTGTGGGAGGCGCTCACGCCTCAAGTTTTTCGCCTCGATGTCCTGGTCGCCGCCTACGATCGCTGGCGCGGTCGCCCGGTGACCGACGATGCCGAAATGGTGGAGCGCAGCGGAGTTCCGGTCACCCTGGTTCCCGGATCGGCCGAAAACCTCAAAATCACCCAACCTGAAGATTTGACTCTAGCCCAGGCGATCCTTGCGCGTCGCCATTCATCCCTTTAGCCATCCATTCCATGACCACCACAACCGACCTGATCAGCGATCTGCGCTGGCGCGGACTTATTCATCAGTGCACCGATGAAAGCGGCCTGCAAAAGCTGCTGGGCGAAGGTCCGCAACGGATTTACATCGGCTTTGACCCCACGGCCACGAGTCTGCATGTCGGCGGGCTGATGCAGTTGATGATGCTCCGCCGGTTTCAGCGTGCCGGCCATCAGCCGATCGCCTTGGTCGGTGGCGCCACGGGGATGATCGGTGACCCCAGCGGCAAAAGCGAAGAACGCAAACTGCTGAGCGTCGAGGACCTGCAGCGAAACGTCGCTGGGATTGCCTCGCAGGTTGAACGGTTCCTCGATTTTGACGGCGATCGCGGCGCGCTGCTGATCAACAACTTCGACTGGATGCAGAAGTTCAGCTACCTCGAGTTCCTGCGCGACGTCGGTAAGAACTTTCCGATCGGTCCGATGCTCGGTCGTGATCTGGTCCGCTCGCGTCTGGAAAATGAGGTCGGCCTGAGCTACACCGAGTTCAGCTACGTGCTACTGCAAGCGTACGACTTCGTGCACTTGGCCAAGACCTATGGCTGCCGGATCCAGGGCGGCGGCAGCGATCAGTGGGGCAATATCACTGCGGGGATCGATTTGGGCCGACGGATGGGCGGATTGCAGCTGTTCGGTCTGACCGCTCCGCTGCTGACGACGTCCGACGGTCGCAAGATGGGCAAAACCGAATCCGGGGCGGTGTGGCTCGATCCCGAAAGGACCAGCCCCTACGCGTTCTACCAGTACTGGCTGCGGGTCGAGGATGCCGATGTGATGCGCTGCATCGCGTACCTGACGGAGATCGATCGCGAAGAATACGAATCGCTTCAGCAACAGACGCAGGCCGATCCGGGCAAACGCGTCGCCCAAAAGCGCTTGGCGGCCTGGATGACCGAACTGGTGCACGGCTCAGCAGGATTGGCGGCAGCCAATCATGCGAGCGAGATCCTGTTCGGTGGCGAGATCGACCGGCTCAGCGATCGCCAGTTGAGCGAGATCTTTGCCGATGTGCCAAGCAACGAGTGCTCTCGTGAGCTGCTCAGCGGGGAAGGGCTGTGGATCGTCGACGCTCTGCGGCAAGCCGGTTTGTCGAGCAGTTCGGGTGAGGCCCGCCGAGCGATCAACGAAGGCGGTATCTATCTGAACAATCGCCGCGTCTCGGACTTCAATCGCAAGCTGACGGCGGACGATCTAGCGAGCGAAACGGTGCTGGTGCTGCGCAAAGGAAAACGCAACTACGCGCTGCTGCGGTTTGTTTGAGGCGGTGCTGATCGGTGGAGTGATCGGCGATATCAACAGGCTGTAAAGTAGGGTAACGGCTTTGAGGCTGTAGAGTTTGGGAATGGGGTGATAGGTGGCAGCCTGAGCTCGCACGGGTGAGGCTGCAGGCTGAACTCCAACAGAGGAAGATGCAGGCTGAAGCCTGAACTCCAACGGTGGCTGAAGCCTGAACTCCAACGGTGGCTGAAGCCTGAACTCCAACGGTGGCTGAAGCCTGAGCTCCAACGATGGCTGAAGCCTGAGCTCCAACGATGGCTGA
>CALELC010000628.1 GCA_937904535.1 uncultured Planctomycetaceae bacterium | reverse complement strand
GGACGAGCAGACGGTTTACAGATTTTTGTGAACGGCGCGCAGCAAAGCGGTCGCAACGTTACAGCTCAGTCCCTGACCGGAACCATCCGCAATCAGGTACCGCTCAAGGTCGGTAGCCGCAACAGTGGGGCGAGTCCAGCGGGCACACGAGTCAACGATGTCCGCTTCTACGATCGCGTTTTGACTCCTGAAGAGGTCGCATCGATCGCCGGTTCGACGCGTGCCGCCTACTTAGCGGCCATACCGCGGGGTGCGAGATCGGCCGAGCAAACCGAGGAATTGTTCGCTTGGTGGCTCGACCACCAGTCGCCAGCCTACCGCGACGCGGTGGCCAAACTGACGACGTTTGAACAGGAACAGCGCGATATCCAGGCTCGTGGCACCATCGCTCATATCATGACCGAGCGGTCGGAACCGGCTGAAGCGTTTGTGCTGGCACGCGGTGAATACGATTTGCCTGGAGAGAAAGTTGCGGCGGCGGTGCCTGCGATCTTCCCACCAATGGCCGATGAGTTGCCACGCAACCGCTTGGGACTCGCGAAATGGTTGTTGCAGCCCGATCACCCCCTCACCGCACGCGTGACGGTCAATCGCTTCTGGCAAGAAGTATTTGGCACGGGGCTGGTTGCCTCCAGCGGCGACTTTGGTGTGACCGGTGAACTGCCGAGCCACCCCGAACTGCTCGACTGGTTGGCGGTCGAGTTTCGCGAGTCCGGCTGGGATGTCAAACGGTTGCTGCGTTTGATGGTCACTTCGTCAACCTACCGTCAAGCAGCTCTGACCAGCGCCGACAAACTCGCGATTGATCCGGCCAATCGCTTGCTTTCTCGCGGACCGCGGTTCCGGATGGACGCCGAGATGATCCGCGATTACATGCTCGCCGCCAGCGACACCTTATCCTCCAAGATCGGCGGTCCGAGCGTGAAACCCTATCAGCCCGATGGAGTGTGGGAAGCGGTAGCGATGCGGGGCAGCAACACTCGCGACTACCGCCAGGACAACGGTGAAAACTTATATCGCCGCAGCCTCTACACGTTCTGGAAACGCAGTGCACCACCGGCATCGATGGACATTTTCAACGCGCCGAGCCGTGAAGTCTGCACCATCACACGCGATCGCACCAATACGCCACTGCAGGCGTTGGCGACGCTCAATGATCCGCAAGCGATCGAAGCCGCTCGACAACTGGCGACCCTTGCGCTCACCACCAGCAGCGAACCTGAAGTGCAGATCGACACCCTGGCCAAACGCCTGCTGGCGCGTTCCTTGGATCACCAGGAACTGGCGATTGTGAATGAGTCTTTGCAAGCGTTGACGCAGCATTACGCCGAGCGTCGGCACGCGGCGGCAGAGTTGATTGCGGTCGGCGAATCCGCGCCACCTACCAACCTCCCGGCGACGCAACTAGCGGCTTACACGATGCTCGCCAATCAGTTGATGAACCTCGACGAAGTGCTCAACAAATAGCCGTAATCCCCTGATCTCACGAAGTGCGACCGATGGACAAGTTGATGAAGTTTCAGCAGGCGATGGCCCGGCGGCGATTTCTGACCGAGACCACGCAAGGGTTCGGCTATGCCGCACTCGCCAGTTTGCTTGGGGCGGGTAGCACCCTGCACGCTGCCGCACCGTCGCAAGGCGAGCGGCTGGACCGCGGTCAGGGTGGTCTACCCTCGCTGCCGCACTTCATACCCAAAGCCAAACAGGTGATCTACTTTCATATGGTTGGCGGTCCGTCGCAGATCGACATGTACGACTACAAGCCCGTGATGAATGACTGGTTTGATAAGGATTTGCCGGAGAGCATTCGCAATGGCCAGCGGCTGACCACCATGACGAGCGGTCAGTCACGTTTTCCGATCGCTCCATCGAGGTATAAGTTTCAGCAGCACGGCGAGTGTGGGATGTGGGTCAGTGAACTCTTGCCCTACACCGCTCGAGCAGTCGACGACATGTGCTTCATCCGCTCGATGCACACCGAAGCAATCAATCACGAGCCAGCGATCACCTTCATGCAGTCGGGCAATCAAATCACCGGTCGCCCCTGTATCGGATCATGGCTGTCCTATGGGCTGGGGTCGATGAATGAGAACCTGCCGACGTTCGTGGTTTTGGTCGCTGAGCCTTCCAACACCGAACAGGTCCAGGCGATTTCGGCTCGGCTGTGGGCATCGGGCTATTTGCCTGGACAACACGCCGGGGTCTCCTTCCGCAGCAAAGGTGACCCGATCTTATACATCAACAATCCACCTGGCGTGTCGAGTGAGATTCGCCGGCAGACCCTGGATGGGATCAACAACCTCAATCGCTTGGCACATGCGCGGTTGGGTGACCCTGAGACGCAGACGCGGATCGAGCAATACGAGATGGCGTTTCGGATGCAGGCCAGCGTGCCGGAGTTGACCGACCTGGGACAGGAATCCGAAGCGACATGGGCGCTGTATGGAGAGGCGGCGAAGCAGCCCGGCACCTTCGCCAATACGGCGCTGATGTCACGGCGTCTGGTGGAGCGGGGCGTGCGGTTCGTCCAGGTCTATCACAACAACTGGGACACCCACGGAAATACTGCGGGGCGTCTGCCCGATCAGTGCCGCGACGTCGATCAACCGTGCTGGGGTCTGATCCAGGATCTGAAGCAGCGTGGGATGCTCGATTCAACGCTGGTGATCTGGGGCGGCGAGTTCGGCCGGACAATCTACAGCCAAGGCCAATTGACGCGTGAGAACTATGGCCGCGACCATCATCCGCGCTGTTTCACGATGTGGATGGCCGGAGGCGGGATCAAGCCCGGAACGATTTATGGGGAGACGGACGAGTTCAGCTACAACATTGTCCGTGATCCAGTTCACGTTCGTGATTTTCACGCCACGATTCTGCACACGCTTGGGATCGATCACGAGCGGTTCACCTACAAGGCGCAGGGACTTGACCAGCGGCTGACCGGGGTAGAACCGGCGAAGGTGATTCACGAGCTGCTAGCCTAGCGTGGTCGCTCGCCCGGCGAACGCACCTTGAGCAAGCCAATTCCTTCCGGCTTCCTGCTGGCGCATTGGCGGTGGAAATGGCGAGATCCCGTCTCGCCCCTACTCCGCCGGACACTCCTTTTGCCAGCAAAGTTCGATTCTGCTTGCAACTCGTTTGCGGTCGCTTTTTTCCTGTTGTAAACACGCAAACGGCAGGTAAGCTTCCATTACCAGCTTCTGGGAGCGAACGCTGGCGCACACACGCCGCCCGTTGGCAGCGGTATGCTTAGGAACAGCATCCCAGCAGGATCACCTGGCTACCTCAACGGGCCGGAGATCATCTCTTTGACCACGTCCACAGGAATGATCGAGTGTTACCCATCGTCGTTGTTTGCTTTTCCGTAGGCGCAGCGCTGGCTGCTCTGTTTTGGGCCCGGCGGTTCTTCACCGAGATGATGAGCGCGGACGAGGGCAACGACCTGATGCGCGAAATCGCCGCGAGTGTGCGAAGTGGTGCCAATGCCTATTTGCGCCAGCAGTTCAAATGGGTCGCCGTCGTGTTCGCGGTCGTCGGTCTGTTGCTCGCCTACATGTCGATCTATCTGGGGCTAGCCACTGCGTTCTTACCGTTAGCTTTTTTATCGGGTGGTTTCTTCTCAGGGCTGGCCGGATGGCTGGGAATGAAGACGGCGACGGGAGCCAGCGCGCGCACCGCCGCCGCAGCAATGACCTCGTTGAACGGCGGATTGCTGATTGCGTTCCGCAGCGGCGCCGTGATGGGTTTGACCGTCGTGGGCCTGGGCTTGCTGTTCGTGGCGGGCTGGTTTGCGATCCTCTACTGGCTGGTGCCGACGATCGGCGGCGACGGTGCTGCCATGAGTCTGCAACAGATTTCCGTCGCCATGTTGTCCTTTGGGATGGGAGCCAGCGCTCAGGCGCTGTTTGCGCGAGTCGGCGGTGGCATTTACACCAAAGCGGCGGACGTGGGTGCCGACTTGGTCGGTAAAGTCGAAAACAGTTTGAAGGAGGATTCGCCACGAAACCCCGCCACCATCGCGGACAACGTCGGTGACAATGTGGGTGATGTCGCCGGTATGGGCGCCGACCTGTACGAGTCCTACTGCGGTTCAATCTTGGCAGCGAGTGCGCTGGGTGTGGCCGCTTTTGGATCGACAGCGCTCGTACCCGCAGGCTGGACTCAGCTCTCGGCACAGCTCGCGGCGATGTTGCTGCCACTGGCAATCGCCGCTGCCGGAATTCTGTTGTCGATCGTCGGTATCTACGCGGTCCGCACTCGTGAGGATCTGTCACAAAAGTCGCTGTTGGCGGCGCTCGGGCGCGGCATCAATTTATCGACGGGGCTCGTGGTGATCGCTGCCGTGGTGCTGGCCTTCCTGATGATGCCGCGGGTCGAAGGGACGGTGCTCTTTGGCGTTCTGCCCGGTGTAGCGATGAGCATCATCATGGGGTTGATCGCCGGTTGGAGCATCGGAAAGTGGACGGAGTACGCGACCAGCGACGAATACCGCCCGACGCGGCACATCGCCGATCAAGCGCGAACCGGTGCGGCCACCATCATCATCAGCGGGATTGCCTCCGGCATGATCAGCACCTGGGTGCCGGTCGTCATCATCTGCACCGCGATGTTGGCCGCCTTTGGGTTTGCCAACGGTGGGCAATTTCATGATCTGCAGTACTTCGCGCTCGGCCTATATGGCGTCGGCATCGCCGCGGTCGGCATGCTCAGCACCCTCGGAATTACGCTGGCCACCGATGCTTATGGTCCCATCGCCGATAACGCTGGCGGGAACGCGGAGATGGCGGGTTTGGATCCGATCGTCCGTCAGCGGACCGACGCGCTCGACAGCCTGGGGAATACCACGGCCGCGACCGGCAAAGGGTTCGCGATCGGTTCAGCGGCGCTGACCGCTCTGGCGCTCCTGGCCGCCTATTTCGAAGGGGTCCGCGATGGTTTCGACCGCTGGGGCAACTCGCATGCAGCCGTCGCCACTGGGGATGGCTTTCACGCGGTAACCGATAACTTTGTGATTCACCGTGACGGGGAGCGAGTCGAGAAATACCTGGCACTCCGCGGTGGGTACGGCAGCACCGGTCCAATCGATACGGCGGGTGTCGAGTTCATCGACGATACGCGACATCGAGCCCGGCTGGCCAACTATGGCGGGGAACTCG
>CALELC010000627.1 GCA_937904535.1 uncultured Planctomycetaceae bacterium | reverse complement strand
TTTGAATGACGCCGCCTGAAAGGCCTGCGACAAGGGTCGCAAGACCTTCGATGGTGATCACGCCGCGGGTGTCATACTCATCCCCGGCGGCAGCCGCTGACTCGGTGCAATCGATTCCGCCGACGACTGTCATCAGGGCAAATGGGAAAGCGATCGGCAAATAAGGCAACGCGTCCTGGAATGAGTGGAGCCAGGCAAACGACCAAGCACCGAGCCAGGCGGTCGGCAGCCAGTTCACTGTCGGCGCCTGCGGCAGATGATAGCCATCAAAGCCTAGGGCAATCATCAGGTAATAGACGGTGCCGGCGACCAGCAGGGCGCCGACGGTGCCTGGCAACTTGCCGGGTAGGGGCACGTGACCAATCAGTGCCGTCAATACGATCACCAGTGCAAGCAGACCGGGCAACGGATAGGCAAAGATCTCCAGCATCGGCATGAAGCTGATCAGCACCAGGGCGATTGCCGCGAGGGAGCCGAGCAGGCCGGCCCGCGGAACCACCGTTCGCACCCAACTGCACAAGGGTGCGCAGCCGAGCTTGAGCACTCCGCTGAGCACTAAGCACCAAATCCCGATGTGCCAGGTACGCACTGCAGCCGCCGTTTCGTCCAAGCCGAGGATTTCGCGTCCGGCGAGGTAGGACGGCCCGAGGATGAAGAACACCATGCCAAACAAAGACGGGGTGTCGATCCCCAGCGGCATCGCGGTGACATCGTCGCGGCGGCTAATTCGCGCAAGGCGAAAGGCGAGTGCCGTAAATAGCAAGTCACCGAACATCACGCCGATCGCAGTGCCTGGCACCATCGATGTAATGATGAACGAAGACGGAAACCCAAATGCAGTTGACAGCAACAGGACCAACAGCAGCAGGTTGGCGACATTGTCGAACATCAGCCCAAAAAAGGCGTTGATGTCGCCGCTCCGCGCCCAGCGATACGTCATGGTTTGCGACAAAATGGGTGAGCTCCTAGCACGCGAGCATAGCTTGGTGGAATCGATTCACCAGCGTAATCCGCACAGCAAAGTATGATTGCCGCGCTCGCCCGATTGTGTCGCTCTCGTGGGTGACGCCGCAGCGATCAGTCGGCCGGAAAGGCAGAGAACTCGACTTCGCTGAAACTCGCGAGCATATCGCCGACTTCGCTAATGCGTTTCCGATCGAGGTCGCTCAGCCGTCCAACGTATAGATTTTCCGAGCGGTAGGTGCGCGTCTTTAGTCCGCGGCGCACATCGAGTTTGATTTGTCGCGGCAGCGCGTTTTCCGCGGCCAGAAAATCAGCGAGTGTCATCCGAGCAAACGGTGGCGGGCCGACGTGCCGCGCGATGTTCAAGCGGCAGGCCCACACCGTGAACGCTGCGTATTCGGAGGCGACTCCGTCAACCAACGCTGGCTGGGTTGTGGCGGCGTATTTGGTGCCATCGAATTCAATGGTGTAGGTGTCCGGAACGTCGGCCTTGGTGACCCGGGCATCCAGACCGAGCGAACGCGCGGATCCCGCGGTCATCGCCGCCGAGCGGGCCTGTGCGGAGACCTGGATCAAGGCATCGGTTGAAATCGATGTGCGGACGCGTTGGATTTTGTGCAACAACATCACTCGCGAACGAGCTGGGTCGAACACGGTGATGGTCGTCCCGGTGCCCATCGGCAGGTCGTAAACCACACCGCCATCGAAAAGCAGTAAGTGCTGTGACTGGGGCTTGGTCTGCGTTCCTTCGAACAGTTCTGTTTCGATCCGAAACGACGGAGCGAGACGCGGTAACGCGGCGGGTTGCTCTGCGGGAACGGCGTCGGCTGCGTGAGTGATCCGATTCGGCGCGGGGATCCCGCCGCCGATCAAGGTGATCACGGCTGCCA
Source organism: uncultured Planctomycetaceae bacterium (assembly GCA_937904535.1). GTDB lineage: Bacteria > Planctomycetota > Planctomycetia > Pirellulales > Pirellulaceae > UBA6163. The sequence continues at coordinate 7,802 of CALELC010000627.1, read as the reverse complement.
GTCGGAACAGATTCAAAGAAGCCGGTCGCAGTAGGGGGTGGGAGGCCAAAGAGGCCCCAGGGGCCTGGACGGTTGTTTCAGCAATCATGGCAACCAAAGAACTGGAGGCGGTGCAGCTACACCCGGAGCGGAGTAGGCCGGCTCAGGATGATGAGCCCTACAAGCCCTCCCCCGCTGGAGCCCATTGCTAGGCAATTGCCGGCCGCCAAGTCTAGGGCAATGTTGCGGGAACGGCTTCCGCTGCAAACATTCGATTGCGCCGATCGGTGACGTCCGTGCAGGCGCAGCGGCCGAGTCGATACGGGCCGCGACACCGATAGTGGGCCGGCGCTGTAGCGAGGCCGGTTGCAGTACTTAGCGAGTCGCCGACGCGGCGGCACTGGCAGCGGAGGCCGCCGGCAGGCTAGCGCGACTGACCGTAGGCCGCCGGTCCATCGCGCGGACATGATGACGAGCTGCGGTCTGCCGAACCACTCCAGCGAACTGAGTGCGAACGCCTTCGGAAACCTGTGGCAATCGCATCGCGAGTTCTTCCATGCCCGTCGGATTGTTTCTCGCACTCTGTCCCAACTGATCGATAAACCGCGCGGTTTCTGCAAAGTTGTTCTCGGCCGTGCGACCAATCAGCGGACCGAACGTGCGCACGATCAGATCGGCGGCAAGGTGATCGACCTGTACGAAGCAGTCGAGCGTCCCTTCAACGATCGGATTGCCCTGCACGTCGACGCCATGCTGGCAGCGAAGCAAGAACACGCCTTTGCCGTGTACGGCATTCGGAGTCAGCTTACCGTCATAGAAGCCATCGGCTACATAGACATGCGTCGTAGCGTCTCCATACACCAAGTCGACGGTGCATTCGGTGCCCGAGCCGTCGACTGCCCGCAACTGAAAGTCACCGACCCGCTCGGTTTTTACTTCGGTGATGTCCATCAGTTCCCAAATCCCCACGAGCACTTCGGGATGGCGAACGACGAACAGAAACAGTTCTGGATCGCATTGGATCGACTGCTGCGACAAATGCCGGTAGAGCGTCGGCCGATTGGTGATCGCGGTGATCCGCTGCTGAGCCGCTGGCGTCAAGCGACTGAACGGGATGGCACTGACGGCAGCCTGGCGGCTAGCGCGACTAGCATCGCCCCCGCCCGACCAATCGATCGGCTGGGCGCCTCGCTCGGCACCTGCTCCGGCCAGGCGACCGGAGTCGCCGGCGGGAGCCGTAGCGGAGCCCGGCGGAGCTTGGGCAAACGCGGTAGAGCGGCCAGCGAACAGGCTGGTGGTGATCAGGATCACCGGAGCCAGGATCACAGCACGAGACAGAGAAAACGGCATGACCGGTCCGTTAAACGTAGCGCCGGACCGATGGCCCCCCATCCGTCGCGGTTCCGGATTCGACACTTGTAACCTTTGATCGGCTCCGGCTGCGTCGGATGTTCACACAAAACGTGCCGCATCTGGCAGAGCCCGGTCGTTCACGCGGCAGTGCAGTTGCCGACCTTGCGAGCCGATCGTCAGCCGGTGAGATGCAATCTCAGTGCCATTAAGCCAGAGCCAAGGCGCAGCTGACGGGCGCAGCGCCCAGTACCCTCGACACGTCCCCCGTGGCTCCGATAATCAGGCCCGGCACAGAGCAGCGTTTGGCGGGCAACTGTGCTCCCCACGACCCAACCCTCAATTCAGCCGCGACCCGGCACACCCCTTCCCTCATCCCGAAAAACAGTCATGGCGAAGAAAACGATCGACGACGTTCCCGTGAGCGGCAAGACCGTCCTGATGCGAGTCGACTTTAATGTGCCGCTCGACGATCAGCAGAACATCACCGACGACCGCCGCATTCGGATGGCACTGCCGAGCATCCGCAGCGTGATCGACCGCGGCGGCAAGTTGATCCTCATGAGCCACCTGGGACGTCCCAAAGGACAAGGCGACGACTCCAAGTTTTCGCTGGCCCCGACGGCCAAGCGTTTGGGAGAATTGCTCGGCACTCCGGTCCATTTCGCGGCTGACACCATCGGCGAGGACGCTCACGCCAAAGCTGCCGAGTTGAAGGATGGCGAGGTGTTGGTGCTCGAGAATGTTCGCTTTCATCCGGGCGAGCAAAAAGGTGATACCGAGTTTGCCGCTAAGCTGGCCAACTTGGCTGACATCTACTGCAACGACGCGTTTGGCACCTGCCATCGTACCGATGCCTCGATGGTCGCCGTTCCTCAAGCGATGGCCGGCAAGCCGCGCGTGGTGGGGCATTTGGTCGGCAAGGAAATCGCCTACCTCAGCGACGCGATCAACAACCCAGGACGTCCGTTCGTCGCGATTCTGGGCGGTGCGAAGGTCAGCGATAAGATCAACGTGATCAAAAACCTGCTGGGCATCTGCGACAAGGTGATCATCGGCGGAGCGATGGCGTACACGTTCTCGCTGGCCCAAGGCGGCAAGGTCGGCAGCAGCTTGGTGGAGAAGGACAAACTCGATCTGGCCAATGAACTGCTGACGCTCGGCGGCGACAAGTTGGTATTGCCGGTCGACACCCATTGCGGCGATGCCTTCAGCGGCGACTGCAACAAGCAGGTCGTTGCCGCGGGCGAGATCCCCGATGGCTGGGAAGGCTTCGACATCGGGCCTAAATCAGCAGAACTGTTCGCCCAGATCATTGCCGATGCCAAGACGATCGTTTGGAACGGACCGATGGGCGTGTTTGAAATGCCGCCATTTGATGCCGGGACGAAGCGCGTGGCTCAGGCCGTCGCTGATAGCTCTGCGATCAGCATCATCGGTGGTGGTGACAGCGCGGCCGCGGTTGAGAAGCTCGGGTTTGCAGACCGGGTCAGCCACGTGAGCACCGGCGGCGGCGCGAGCTTGTCAATGTTGGAAGGCGAACGTTTTGCCGCTGTGGATTTACTCGACGAAGCTTAGGAAGACGCTTGACCACGATTCCCCCGCTGGGACCTGAGCCGCAGATCGCCGAAGAACGGCGGCTGCTGCTCAGCGAGCGACGCGAACAGAACTGGCACCGTTGGGGACCTTATTTGTCAGAACGTCAGTGGGGGACAGTCCGCGAGGACTACTCCTCCGGTGGCGGTGGAGACAATCCGTGGTCCTACTTCACCCATGACGACGCCCGCAGCCGGGCCTACCGTTGGGGCGAAGACGGCTTGCTGGGGATTTGCGATCGCCAGTGCCGGTTGTGTTTCGGTCTAGCGCTGTGGAACGGACGCGATCCGATCCTCAAAGAACGGCTGTTCGGACTGACAGGTCCGGAGGGAAACCACGGGGAGGATGTCAAGGAGCTGTATTACTATCTCGACAGCACTCCGACTCATAGCTACATGCGGGGGCTTTATAAGTATCCGCAAGCTCGGTTTCCTTATGAGAAATTGACGGAGGTTAACCGCCATCGAGATCGCAACGAGCCGGAATTTGAATTGCTCGATACGGGCGTCTTCGACGAATCACGTTACTTCGATGTGTTCGTGGAATACGCCAAGGCGGCCCCGGACGACATCCTGATCAAGGTCACGGTCCACAACCGTGGACCGCAGTCGGCTGTGTTGCATTTATTGCCGCAGCTTTGGTTTCGCAACCGCTGGGTGTGGCACAGTACGGACGAACTTTGCACGACACGTCCAAGTCTGCGTTTGAGCGACGGTGTGGTCGTCTGCCGTCACGACACACTCGGGAGCTATTTGTTCACAAGCGATAATACTCAGGACGGCGAGTGGTCTTGGTTGTTCACCGACAATGAGACCAATCAAGAGCGACATCCGGGACTCCCCAGCGAATCCAACTTTTATAAGGATGCGTTTCACGAGTTTGTCGTCGGCGGCAACACCCGCGCCGTCAATCCGGCCAAGCGTGGCACCAAGGTCGCGGCATATGGCCTGATGGTGATCCCCAGCGGTGGTTCGCAGACGATGCGTCTGCGGCTGACGCAGATCGAAGCGCTGCCGGCGGCGGCACGCGATGAAACAGGTGAGCCGGTGGTCGCCAAGTTTCGTGATCATGCATTTGATGATTTCGAAGCGATCTTTGAAAAGCGAATTCGTGAAGCCGATGAATTCTATGCCACCCGTATCGATGAGGCGCATTCACCGGAGCGCCGTCAGATCATGCGGCAGGCGTATGGGGGCCTGCTGTGGTCGAAGCAGTTCTACCACTACGTTGTGTCGACGTGGCTCAACGGCGATCCCGCCTGGCCGACTGTAGACGAAGCACGCAAGCACGGGCGCAATTCCGATTGGAAGCATCTTTTCAATCGCGACGTTATCTCGATGCCGGATAAATGGGAATATCCGTGGTATGCGGCTTGGGATAGCGCATTTCATATGGTGCCGTTCGCGCACCTGGATCTGCATTTTGCAAAAGAGCAACTGCTGTTGTTCTTGCGCGAATGGTATATGCATCCCAATGGCCAGATCCCGGCTTATGAATGGCAATTGTCTGACGTCAATCCGCCGGTGCATGCCTGGAGCGTCTGGCAAGTCTATAAGATGAGCGGCCCCGTGAGGCAGCGTGACAAAACCTTCTTAGCACGCTGGTTCCAAAAGCTCACTGTGAACTTCACTTGGTGGGTCAACCGTAAGGACCCTCAAGGCCGCAATATCTTTGCCGGTGGTTTCTTGGGGCTCGATAACATCGGCGTCTTCGACCGCAGCAAGCCCTTGCCAGGTGGCTATCTCGAACAGGCGGACGGCACGGCCTGGATGGCTTTCTACTGCGGCGCGATGTTGCGAATTGCGCTTGAACTCGCCGAGGACAATCCGGCCTACGGGGACATGGCGAGCAAGTTTTTAGAACATTATGTCGCCATCGCCGAAGCGATGAACTCGCTGGACGGTTCCGGCCTGTGGGATGAGGAAGACGGGTTCTACTACGACCACTTGTATGTGGACAACCAGTCGATTCCGATGCGCGTCCGCTCGATGGTCGGCTTGATTCCGCTGCTAACGGGCGTGATCATCGATGAAGCGGTGATTAACACGCTCGATGGTTTCCGGAAGCGAACCGACTGGTTTTTAGCGAACCGTGCGACCGCGTTGTCGAAGCACATGACCTATATGGAGCATGATGAGCGCGACAATGGTTCCGGCCGCACGCTGCGACAATTCTTAGCGATCCCTTCGGAAGATCGCTTCCGTCGCTTGCTGGCGGTGATGCTCGATGAGAATGAGTTCCTGTCGCCCTATGGGATTCGCAGCCTGTCGGCGATTCACCGGGATCAGCCGTTCGTATTCGACTTCGGCGGCCAACGCAACGAGGTCCAGTACGTTGCTGGTGAGAGCGACAGTGGGCTGTTCGGCGGCAACAGCAACTGGCGCGGACCGATTTGGTTTCCGCTCAATTTCCTGCTGATTCAAGCGCTGAAGCGATACCACACGTTCTACGGCGACACCTTCCGGGTGGAATGTCCAACGGGTTCCGGTCAGATGATGACAATGGACGAGGTGGCGCAAGAACTTGAGCGACGATTGATCTCGATCTTCGAGCCGGACGCGTCGGGACGACGACCTGCCCACGGCGAAGCGACCGTGTACGCGGACGACCCGTACTGGAAGGATTTGCTTTTATTCTACGAGTATTTCCACGCCGACACCGGGCGCGGCTTAGGTGCAAGTCATCAGACCGGATGGACCTCGCTGGTCGCCACCATGTTGCACGCTCAAACTGCGGCTGACCATGCCTATGAGTTTGTGCACCGTCATCGGACGTACTAAGAGGGCCTATGCCACACGGTTCTCGGTCTCCAGTCGTTGCTGCGGGACGCTATGTCGTCCTGCGGCACGAGGTCGCGATTTCCAGCCAGGAGCGTCTCAGGCCGTCACCTGAGGTTTCGCCGCGCGGTGACCATTTCGACTGGATGTTTGAGGTCGGCGAAGAACTGCTGACTTGGGCCTGTGAAGAGTGGCTTTCACCGACGGACGCCAGCGATGCAGCGGCTCTCCACTTGCCCCCGCATCGCTTGGCTTATCTCGATTACGAAGGCGAGGTGTCAGGTGATCGCGGTACGGTTCGGCGGGTCGAAGCGGGAACCCATCGATTGCTGCAGGCAGCGGAAGATCGCTACCTGTTTGCTGTCCAAGGCGGACGGACTGGAACGCTGACGTTCTATCGGACGGCGTCGTCGGCCTGGTGGACCATGGCGTTTGCGCCCTGACGCTGCGAGCGGCTGGTCCGCGCCGATGCGAGTTGGTAAATCGGCCCTCGCGGACGGTAGGAGTTTCGTGCCTCGGCGCCGGTGTGGCCTGCGAGCGCGAGAATGCCATTGGTCAGATAGACCGATTCGACAATCACCGGCGTGTACTTGTAGCTCGGATGGTCGCTGGGGATGGTCACTAAGGCAACCGGCTCACTGTGATCCATATCCCAGCGGACTTCCATCTTGCTTTTGGCCGCTTCGCGGGAAATGCCCCGCAGGAACCGATCGAGCGGCAGGGGGAGAGCGCCCGCGCGCAGATTGGTGACGCGGATCGCCATCACGTTGGCTTGTTCGGTCAGCTCCGCCTTCACCTCGAACGAGACCACGGTATCGATGTGCTGGTTCTTGTAGCGTGCAGCGACGAGCACGCGTTCATCTTCAATGATGATCCGCGGTTCCTCGACACCGGGCGGCAGGAGATTGGGAAACTCGCGCGGCAACTGCTGAACCAACCAGGCGTTGATTTGTTCATCCGTAAACACCGCCTGCCAGCTTCCCAGTTGAGCAGCATCGCCCTGAAGTTGGACCATGTCTTGCTCGAGCTTCGCGATTGCGGAATCGAGATCGGCTGGCAGTTGTTTGGTCGCCCGCTCGTAGAAGTCCGGAACCACACGGGTCCGCTGCAGTGCCCACCAGGAAACCGACGCCGCGACAATGACTGCCACGGAGGCGGCGGTCGCGATTCCCCACATCCAATACTTCATAACTTCATCCGGTTCCAGGCGAAAGAAACGGTCCTGTGTGATAACGTCGTGTCCGGCAAAGGGCGTGCTGGTTACCTAAAACCTTACCGGCCTGGGCAGCCACGATTTTAACCGCTCGCCGATCCCAGAGGGTTGGTTGGAAGTCGGCGAATTTTTTGCGGGTGGGGAAGCCGGAACGCTCGTCCCATCGCTGTCGGTGCGGTGTGCTGCCTGTGCCGCTTCGCCGACAACTTTGGGCGAGGCAGCATTGCGAGCCAGGGTGCTGCGCGCGTGGGCGAGATCGTGTACCCAGTGCGAATCGAGCAAGCGGCTGGCACCTGTCCAATCGCCACGGGAGGCACCGCCAGCAGCCAAGTACACCAGATGGTCTAACTGCGTCTTTTCGGTGCTGGTGACAAAGTGGTCGTAAAAACAAACATCATCAACCCACACTACCCCGTCGGACATCAGGTCGATCGTCAGCCGCAGCGACTCCACTGGCAATCTCGGCAGCAAGGCGATCTCCAGCCGCTCCGCCGGTTCGCTCCAATTGCCGTCGCGTGGCACACTGATCGATCGCGTCTTGCGGATAGGAGTTCCCGCGACCGTGCCTTCGAGAGCGACACGCACCACCAGTGGCGGCTGCGAACGTGCGGATTCCGAATGCTGGCCGCGCAGTCGCAGGGAAACGGCAAGTCGGCACGATTCGGGCGCCGCAATCACTTCGCTGACCATCCAGCTCCCCCCGGCGTGGCCGGGCTGACCGGTCAGACGGACCGACTGTTTGCCTGCAAAGGCGACTGTCGAATCGAGCGCCACGCACCCCGGTGGGTACTGTGCGGTCAACCAGCCCGGGATGCCTTCGGTGGCCGGTTGTTCAAAGCCGGCATTCTGCACGGGCTCCAATTTGGTCGGCTCGACAAACTGTGTTA
>CALELC010000626.1 GCA_937904535.1 uncultured Planctomycetaceae bacterium | reverse complement strand
GCCCGCCAACGCGTTGGCTATCTGCCCGAAAGCTTACGGATTGACCGCCACCACACGGCCCGCTCGGCGTTACGATTCTATGGTGGTATGAGCGGGTTGGACCGGCGCACCATTGCGGCCCGCGCACCTGAACTGCTCCGCCTGGTGGGGCTTGAAAGCCGTGACCGCGAATCGGTGCGGCGGTTTAGCAAAGGGATGTATCAGCGTCTCGGGCTCGCTCAAGCGTTATTACACGATCCGGACCTGTTGATTCTCGATGAGCCGACCGATGGCCTCGATCCGGTCGGACGCAGTGAAGTCCGGCGGCTATTGTTGGAACTGAAAGACCGCGGTAAGACCATCTTCCTCAACAGTCATATCCTGCAAGAAGTTGAACTCGTTTGCGACCGCGTGGCCGTCATGGCGAGCGGCCAGATCCGCGGGATCGGCACGATCGACGAATTGACACAGCAACTGGGTGATCGCCGGGTCAAACTCGATCTGGCGACGGAACTGAGTGACCAACGGGTCCAGCAGGCCCTGCAGGCTGCCGCAATCGGCTCCAACTCGGCGGCCGGCATGCAACTCGTGCGTCTGGCTAACGGCGTGCTCCGCGCAAGCGTTCCCTGGCACGATCAGGCCACGATCGACCGAACCGTCGATCAGCTCCGCCAAGCTGGGATCAGCATCTTGTCTCTCTCCACGCCCCGGCGTTCCCTGGAAGATGTGTTTCTCGCGCTGGTCGGCTCTGTCCCACTGGATCAAGAACTCGGTACTCCGCCGCTCGGCGCCGAGCCTGTCAATGGTGACCTGGCAGAAGGATCTGCGTTCGCCGAAACAGCCGACGGCGACCGGTCATCCGACGGGAGTGCTGCCGCAGATCACTCGCAGTCACCTGCGGGAGGGACGAACTGATGCGTCCCTATCTGGCGGTGATCATCGACTCGTTTCGATCGGCATTTGCGTCGCGAGTGCTGTGGGTAGCGTTGGCGACGATTTACATCCTGCTGATTGCGCTGGCTCCGATCGGCTATCAGGAAGTCTTCACCACGCGATTTCACTGGCTTGATTTTGCCAACGGCACACGGCTCAAGGCGATGCTGGCGAGCGCGATCGACGAGCCCGCAAGTGCTCCGACACCGGTCGGACAGATCGCTCGCCACATGCCCGCTGAACTCCAGCGGAATCTACAAAAGGTTGCGCAGGGGCAGGAGGTACGAATCCATTTGTACCTGTTTGCCGATGGACTCAACGCCTTATTGGAGTCCGACGA
>CALELC010000625.1 GCA_937904535.1 uncultured Planctomycetaceae bacterium | reverse complement strand
AGCCGCTCGAACCACTGCGGCCCTTCTTGCAACGTGATCTGAGCGGTGATCAGCGGGGCGACGTTGATCGCTCCGCTGCTCATCAACTCGATGCACTGGGGATATTCACCGTTGCAACCACAGGTGCCTTGCAAGCGGATTTCGCGGGTCACGACGCTTTGCAGCGGCAGTTCGATGGTCGGCGACACATTGCCGACCAAGGTGACGTGGCCGCCTTTGCGGACCGCTTCGATCGCGGTTTTGATTGTCGCCGTCGCCCCCACCACTTCCAGGGCGACGTCGGCGCCGCGGCCACCGGTGAGTTCGCGAACCGCTTGGGGAACATCGCATTGGTCGCTCCGCAGTGTGTCCGTCGCGCCCAATTCCGTGGCGACGCTCAACCGCTTGTCGTTGATGTCAACCGCGATCACGCGCGTCGCGCCCGCCGCTTTGGCCGCCTGCAGCGTAAGCAATCCAATCATCCCGGCGCCGACCACGACGACGGTGTCACCGAGCTGGATCGGCGAGACGTTGACCGCGTGCACACCGACGGAAACCGCTTCCACCAGCGCCGCATGCTCAAATGGCATCCCTTCGGGCAGTAAGTAGACGATGCGACGCGGAACCGCGATCCGCTCGGCAAATGCTCCGTGTCGGCGATACTCGCCGCAGGACACGCCTAACACGCGGCGATGGTTGCACAGATTCTGATGGCCAGCACGGCAGAACTCGCACCGTCCGCAGGAGACCATCGAGTCAAAGGTGACCCGATCGCCGGGCATGAGGTCATCGACATCCGAGCCAACACTGACAACGATCCCGGCCGCCTCATGGCCCATGATCAGGGGCGGAATCCGGCGCCCGGTGCTGCCGTCATAACCATGGATGTCGCTGCCACAGATCCCGCACGCCTCGACTTGGATCAGGACGTCCTCGGGCCCCATCTGCGGTTCGTCGACTTCCGTGACTTCGAGACGTTTGTAATCCGTTAGCAGCAGCGCCTTCATCGTGTTTCCCTCGTAAGCTCGGCGTGAATCATCGGTGGATGGTGTAGGGTTGGTCGCACTGCCGTGGTAAGCCTCAGGAGTCACTCCTGAGGGGCTCGTGGCGAGCGACATTCATCACCCAAACGATAACTCATGCCGAGGTGAGCCAACAGACGACGACTCGGCTGGTGACGGTTACTCAGGCTTTAGCGTGTAGCTGCCGAAGTGAATCCCGCTCGGTTCGTCATAGGCAAATCCGCCGGAAGGAGCGAAGTACTTCTTGAACTCTTCAAACGGCGGCAGGTCGTTGCGGCGCAGCATGTCCGAGAAGCCGCGCAAACGTGGGTTGTTTTCGCCTCGGGTTTGCAAGAACGACTTCGTCTGGTCCGACCGTGCCAGCTCATAGAGCTGCCGGAAAACCTCAGCCGTGCGGGTGTAAGACAACAGGAACGGTTTGTCGCTCCCGAGTTGTCCGCCCAGTTCGCTGGCCACGAGATCGTACTCGGGTAGCTCAACAAGGCGTGGCAGAGCGCCACCCTGAGCCCGAATGGCGCGCTCGATGAACTGCCGGCTGTCGCTGATCAGCAGCCAGTCACCGACAATCGCGGCACACGGCTCGGGCTGGCGCAGCCCCTCCGGCGTCGCTCGCTCGCGGTTGGGGCCAAACAAGTACAACTTCGCCGTTCCCAGCGGCTCGCTACGCATCGCCGTTGGAATGGCCTTCTGCAGATTCTCGAGCGTCGCCGCCGCGGCGGAAACATCCTTTAGTTTGAGGCCATAGATCGATACTGAGCTGTTGATTTGAATAGGGGGCTGCAACCAGGACGCCATCACGAGGCGGTCATCTAGAACGTCGACTACTGAGGTTCGCAGTTCGCTGCCCACGCGCCGCTTGAAGGGTTCTTCGAAGAGTCGCTGGAGCGAGTTTTCGCCTTGGAATCGATCGAGAATCCGCCCGAACCCTTCATAGGTCGCATCCACACGCCAGCCGATCGATGAGTAGCTGGCGACATCGTCCGGAACCCAACTCGGCGGATTGGTATCGCCTTCCTTGGGCCGCAGGACTGAAAAAATCCCATCACGCGGAGATCGGAAGAGCGGTTCAGCAGGAATGCCGAGACCG
>CALELC010000624.1 GCA_937904535.1 uncultured Planctomycetaceae bacterium | reverse complement strand
TCAGCAGTTCTTTCCTGCCTTTCTGCAATCGCCAACGACCTTTGCGGGTGGATATGCACTCGCCATAATCGGTCTGCTGGGGATGCTCGTCGCCTGGGGAAGCCGTGTGCGACAGACGCTCAGTTGGCTGACACTCATTGCCCTAACGGTGCTGTGTCTGCATCAGGGATCTTATAATGATGCGACATTCACGACCGCGTGGTGGGCAACGCTCTGGTCCGCCTGGTTTGCGAGCCGGCTCGCGCTCGAGGGCGATTCGCTGCTGCGCCGCAGCACGTGGCTGACGCAGGGGATTGTTTCGATGATTCTCCTGGGCGGTGCCGTGGGAAAATGGACGCCGGAGTATTGGTCGGGCCAGGTGTTTTATGAGATCTACTTTGTGGACCGCGATTTTTGGACGTTCAATTGGCTGCGAGAGAAGTTCGAAACTGGGCGATTGCAAGAAATTGCGACTGGATATTCGCGTGGTGTGATCATCATTGAATCGATCTTGGGTTTTACGCTTTGGATATTGCCCGTTCGGATTGCGGCCGTCACTGCCATCAGTGTGTTGGCCGGGATTGCGATCTTCTCAAGCTTTTACCTGTTCTCAGTGGTGCTGAGTCTGATCGGGCTGGCGGCGACTGGTTTGTTGGTGCCAGCTGAGCGCGTCAGCCAGGATGACACCCAGCCGAGCGCGTCTGATCAGCATCTGCTCGACGGATGTTGAGCCTGGCCCAGTGCATCGAGCTCGCTCATGATGGGGATTTGCGACGGAAGATCTAGGACTTCCCGTCCATTGTCGCCGTGTCAAAGGCATGCAGGAGCTGCTGATAGATTGGACCCGGTTGGCCGTCACCGATCTGCACCCCATCGACACGACTTGCAAACCATAGGCCTCCATCGGTGCCCATCAACCAAACTTCGTCCGCCTCACGCAAATCAGCGGGGAACAGGGTGCTGTGGGACCAAAGGAAACCCAATTGGCCGGCCAACTGCTGAACCACTTGTTGCGTGATTCCGGGCAGGACCTGCGCTGGCGGTGGAGAGATGATCTCGCCGCCGCGACAAATTGCGAGACAGGCAACGGAGGTTTCTGTTACCGATCCGTCGGCGTCCAACAGCGCCCCAACCGCATCTGGATCGATCTGATGAGCTTCACGATCAGCGAGGTAGTAGTGTAAACGGCAACGGACCTTGATATCGCGTGGCCACGAACGATCCGAGGGTTGTTGGATGTCCGTGATAATCAGTGGCTGACCGGCGTCGCGATGTCGCTGAATCTTGCTGTTCTGCAGCGGATTGAGGTGCAGGATTTCGGTTGCTGCGGCGCCATGAGCTGGATCGCATCCTGGGGTGGCAAGCATCGTGATCCCAAAGTCGCCATGCTGCTGGCACCAATCGGCATTTCGCTCGATGAGCTCGTCGATACGAGAGGCGATCGCTTGCTCGTCGACTGGTAGTGCGATCGCCAGATGTTCCAGAGTTCGCCGCCAGCGAATGATGTGTTGCGGCAGGAAGGCAGGTCGCCCGCCGTAGGTGCGAAGCCTCTCAACGGCAATCGCGCTTTGGCGAAAGCCGAGGTCGTGTACCGAAACTGCGAGCCGATCAGCGGCCAGCCAGTGCTGTTGATCTTCACCGTCCGGTGAACCGCTGAGACGCGACGGAGATGTTGGCCAATGGGCAGAGATCCATGCAAACGTAGGGTTGGACGGATTCATAGACACAGCGACTGGCGGAGGTCAGAGTCTCAGCGGAAGAATCGAACAGGCGGAAGGGCATTGCCAGTTGCTCATTCTAAGGATGGATGCTCGGCGGGACCATCCGTCTGTGTGAACTGCTCCCAGTAGCTGTCCTGATGAATGAGTCGTGCGATGGCACTGCCAGCGCGGCAATGTTGCGTGTAATACTCGACTTCGCTATGGCGGATCCCTAAAAACGGTGCGCAGTTATGCGCAACGAGCGGCACCGGGTTGCCGTCGAAACCCGGAGCAAGCCGCTGCGGTCCGGAAAACCCAAGCGCACGACCGCGCGTGGCCACATCGATCAGCCAGTACCGTTTTAAGATCGCATCGCGAGGATTATAAAACAGCGCCATCTCACGAATGTTTTGAGACGCTAGCCCATGGTACTTGCCACTCTCGAGCGAATCTTCTTCCACGGCCGGAGCGACGAGAGCAACGCTGATATTGGCGCCACGGATCGACGGTCCCGGCAATTCCCGGCCGCCGAGTGGACCACCTGCGAGCGCGTGAAGCGAGCCGGTTGCGACGCGCCCGCCGAAGCTGTACCCGATCAGTGTGATCGGGATGTCTCGCGAGACAACTTCACGCATCATCCAGGCTAAGTATAAGCCTTGGGCCTCGGTTCTGGCAGCTTTCACACGTCCATCCCGTAGCGGCAACCCGGTCCGTTCGCTGGGCCAACTAAAGATCGCAAAATCCATTGGCTGCGCTCCATAGTGCGCTTTGATCTGCCGATGCACGAACCGCCCGCGGTCACGTGCTTGGCAGTGCGTCATCCGGTTGCCGTGGATATGGATGACCAGCGGACGTCCCGGAGTGAGCTGCGCTAAGAATGAGTCGAGCGAATCAGCGTGGTGATTGCCGCAGCGATC
>CALELC010000623.1 GCA_937904535.1 uncultured Planctomycetaceae bacterium | reverse complement strand
TGCCTTATGGTAGCTAGCGGTGGCTGTTTCATCCCTCCTTGATCTCACTGAGTGACTCGCATGAACCCGACGCGACATGACCTGCCTGCCGAAACCCGCCAAACCATTGGGACGCTGCTCAACGAACGACTGGCCGACCTCATCGACCTATCGCTGCAAGCTAAACAGGCTCACTGGAACGTGAAGGGTTCGTCGTTCATCGCGTTGCACGAACTGTTTGATCAAGTCGCTGGATTCTTGCCCGAGTTCATCGACGAAGTCGGCGAGCGAATCGTGGCGCTCGGCGGAACGGCAGAGGGCACGATCGGCGTCGTCGCTTCGCGGACGTCACTGCCAGAATATCCAACCGACATCACTTCGGGCTGCGAACACGTCGACCGCTTGGCCGGGGCGCTGGCGGCAGCCGGCAAACGAGTGCGCGCCGATATCGGCCGCGCAACCGACTGCGGCGACGATGGCACCGCCGATCTGCTGACATCGCTGTCGCGGGAACTCGATAAGTACCTGTGGTTCGTCGAAGCGCACCTGCAAAACAAGTAGGGCAAAATCAATCATCCAGATCCACTAGATCCGAACCGCTCGCCAGGTTCCGGTTGGGGACCGATCCAGCTGCACCACAAGTAAGCTGAATCGATTAGGCTATGGCGTTACCGAGTGAGCATGCTCACTCGGTAGCTGGCCAAGTCCTTCCGCTCCCTATCCCACCTGAGAGACTGTCATGCGTCTGCTGCCGCTTGCTTGGCCTGGGCCCGCTTGCTGGGCGGTGCTCGGCGTGTTTTTGCTGACCGCGGGCTCATCGGCACACGCAGAAACCCTGTCGCTGCAGTTGCGCTCTCAGCGCCTGGCCGACTCCTCAGGGCTGCGTTTCCACACTCAAACCGAATCGCAGACTTGGAATGCCGCGGAGACGGCGGTGATCGTCTGCGACATGTGGGACTCGCATCACGGCTACCGCGCCGCGAAACGAACGGCGGAACTAGCTGGGCCAATCGACCGCTTCGTCACCGCCGCTCGCCAATACGGCGCGACGATCATTCATGCTCCGAGTGACTGCGTCGCTGCCTACAGCGACCATCCTGCTCGGCTTCGGGCACAAGAGACACCGCAAGCAGCCGAGTTTCCTGCGGACATCAGCAAGTGGTGTCATCAGATTCCGTCTGAGGAAGCGGCGGTCTACCCGATCGATCAATCCGCTGGTGGCGAAGACGACACACCGGAGGAAAAAGCCGCCTGGCTACAACAATTGGCCAAGGAAGGTCGCAACGTCCGCCATCCCTGGCAGCGTCAAATCGCAGCGATCAACATCGATGCCGACGCCGACTGGATCTCCGACAGCGGCGAAGAGATCTGGAGCATCCTGCAGCACCGAAACATCAAAAACGTGATGCTCGTTGGGGTACACACCAATATGTGTGTTCTCGGCCGACCGTTTGGCTTGCGGCGGATGGCCACTGCCGGAATGAACACAGTGTTGGTCCGCGATCTGACCGACACGATGTACGATCCACGGGCTTGGCCCTTTGTCAGCCATTTCACCGGCACCGATCTGATCATCGACCACATCGAGCGGCACGTCTGTCCAACGATCGACAGCGTGCAACTGGTCGGTGGAGAGCCGTTCCGCTTCGCAGCCGACAATCGCAAACAAGTGGTGCTGGTGATCGCCGAGGATGAATATCGTACCGAGGAAACGCTGCCAGCCTGGGCGCTAAAGCATCTTGGGCCGCAGTATCGCCTCCGCTACTGCTTTGCCGAGGCAGACAATCCGAACCGGATCCTCGGCCTGGAATCGCTCGAGAATGCTGACCTGCTGGTGATCAGCGTTCGCCGCCGTGCATTACCCAGCGGCGACCTGGAGCATGTCCGGCGGTTTGTCGCGGCTGGCAAACCGGTGCTCGGGATTCGCACCGCCAGCCATGCCTTCGAAGTCCGTGGCGAAGCCCCCGCCGATTCGGCGCAGTGGCCGGAGCTTGATGCTCAAGTGTTTGGCGGGAACTAACACAATCACCACGCC
>CALELC010000622.1 GCA_937904535.1 uncultured Planctomycetaceae bacterium | reverse complement strand
CTCAGCGGCCGCCGCTTCGCCAAACACCAATCGGCGAACATGCTCGCGGTAATCCGCCAGCCCTTCGATTCCCAAGTAGGTTTTGGTAGTTTCGCTCTCGACCAAGCGGCGCTCGGCGGCTTTGACACACGCCAACACCGGCGTCCGGCCCTGAGCATCCTTAAAGACGCCGACGGCAAGGTTGATTTTTTGGGGACTGGGATCGGCCGCAAAAGCTTCGGTGATTCCAAAGATCGCGTCCGGTGGCGCGGGCCTAAGCGTTTCAAACATGCTAGTGCTGAAGCAGGTGCGGATGAATCAAACCATATCAAGAGAGATCGTAATGTTCTCGGGGTTCGCTGACGAGGCGGCAAGATGAACCGCAGCAGTGACTTCTTGATCGTCGGCGCGGGTTCCGCCGGCTGCGTCGTCGCTCGCGTGCTCGCCGAAGCAGGCTTTCAAGTCCGCGTTGTGGAAGCCGGTCCCCCGCGACCGCCGCGGCGGCGCCCGGCCGAATACCTCCACACCTTCGATACCGCCGACGACTGGGGTTATCGCACGACGCCGCAGTCTGAGCTGGCGAATCGCCGGCTCCACTGGCCGCGCGGCCGCGGTCCGGGCGGGTCGACGCGGATCAACGCCATGATCTGGTACCCGCCGCGCCCTACCGATCTGCAAATGCTGCACGCCCACGGCGGCGCGGCCTGGGCAGTCAATCGCCTGACCGAGAGCCTGCAGCAAGTGAGCGACTGGGTGCAGCCGCAGCCGCCGCGGTGGCTCTCCGCAGCGAGCGAGCGATTCCTTTGCTGCCAACAACCGGCTATCGATCCACCGACAGCGTTTGCCCGCATGGGCGGCCGCAGCGGCCGGCGCACCGCCGCAGACCTGCTGAGCGAATCCTCTGCACCAGCCGCAGCGATCGAGCTCCTCACCGCACAAGTCGACCGTGTGCTGTTTCGAGAGGAGCAGGCGATCGGCGTGCAAACGCTTGCCACTGACCAAGCGCCTTCGGAATCGTGGTACGCGGAGCGTGGGGTGATCCTCTGCGGCGGCAGCATCGCCTCGCCGCTGCTGCTGATGCGCAGCGGCATCGGTCCGCGCGAAATGCTCGCGCAGGCTGGCATTGAGCTCCGTAGCGAGCTGCCGGATGTCGGCCAAAACCTAGCCGATCACTTGATCATGCCGGTCGTGTTTGCGCTGCCCAGCAGCCAACGCTTTCCGGCTCCGTTCGCACCGCACGACCTGGCGCGGTGGCAAATCGGCGGAACAGGACCAATCGCCAGCAACTTGGCCGAGGCCGGAGCCGTCTACTCACTGCCGCTCGCCGACCGCGGCCGTGAAGCTGAAACGGCTGAGTTCCAAGTTCATCTCACGCCCACGCACTACCTGCTGCACCCGCATCCTCAAGCTCCCGCGGCGATGACGATCGGCGTCAACCTCTGCCGGCCGCAGTCGCGCGGGCAGCTTCGCATCACCACCGCCGATCCAGCGGCTCCGCCGGAGATCGACCCGGCCTACCTGAGCGTTCCCGCTGACTTAGAACGGCTCGCCGCCGCGGTCGATGCTGCTCGTCACCTCGCTGCCGATGCAGCCCTGCAAACGCTGGTCGGTGAAGAAAAGATTCCTGGCGGTGGGCGAACTTCAGCCGCAGCGACGATCAAGGCGATTCGACGATTCTCACAGACACTCTATCATCCAGTCGGGACCTGTCGCTTAGGCGGCGACACTGCCAGCGTCGTCGACTCGCAGTGCCGGGTGCGCGGCTGTCAGGGGCTGTACGTCATCGATGCCTCGGTGTTACCGGAGATTCCGTCGATCAACCCGAATGCTACGGTGATGATGCTCGCCCACCACGCCGCTTCACAGCTCGCAGCCGAGTGACTCGACAGGCGTCGGGCTGCCGATCATTTCGAAAGCCCGTTGGCTCGGTACCAAGCCTTCGAATCCTGCTTCAGCTGCGCGAGCATCGTCGGCAACACATCGATCAGCCGGTGGCGTGGTACCCAGCCCAGCATTTCCTTCGCCCGGCTGATGTCCAGCGCGTAATGATCATCGGCCATCGGGATCATAAATGGCTTAATGAATGCCTTGCCGCCCGAGACCGTATCGGCCACCGCTGCGCCGATCTTCGCGAGCGTCTCGGGAACATAGATCGTCGCCCAATCTTTGCCATGCAGCTGCTGGCCGATGAAGTTTTGCAATTCCTCATAGCTCGCCGGATCGGGTTCACCAATCAAGATGGGTGTTCCCGCCGGAATCGAATCGCGGCGTTCGACGGTGCGCACGATCGCGTCAACAGCATCATCGACATGCACAGCGGCTTGTCCGGTGGAAGGATCGCCGGGAAAGAAGTGTCCCTGGAAATCGCGTTCATAGATCCGCTTGATCTGCTGCACGATGGTCGGCTGTTGGCCAGCGTCGTTGTACACGCCGGCGATCCGCAATAGCACGCTGCGAACTTGTGGATGGCCGTCGCGGATCAACTGCTCGGTTTTGATTTTGCTCGCCGGATAGGGCCACTTGGCCTCCAGCGGATCATCCTCGTGAATGTGTTCGCCGACGGCGCAGGGAGCGTGGACGAGCATGGTGCTGCTGAACACAAACTGCTCCAGCTCAAAGCTGCTTACCGCATTGAGGAGCCGATCGGTCCCTTCGATGGTGATTTTCTCATACAGTGGACTATCGGCTCCCGAGAAATCGTAGTAGGCCGCCAGATGCACGACGCTCGCCAGTCGATTGCCAGCTCGCTGCCGGACCTCTTCACAGGCGCCGCGAACGACTGAGTAATCCGTGATTTCGAACTCGATGTCGTGGACATGGGCGAGGTTCTTCGGCGGCTCGGGCCAGCCGACCCGGTCGAATGCAAATACCTCGTACCCTTGTTCGGCAAGCCGCTCACAAACCGGTTTACCGAGCAGCCCTGCGCTGCCGGTGACGATGACTGCGGGACGTTGATCGGCCATGGTGCACTGCTGCAATCACGAGGAACGAGGAGAGCCTTGTTGCGGATGATCGCGGTGCAACCGATGTGCCGTGGACGGCGGCATTAGCGGCGGGTGTCCACCGCTGGCGACAGCTCGCTAGCCACACGCTGCATCACATACAGCATTTCGCGGCTGATCTGCCGCGTGCGCTCGTCATACACGGCTTGTTCGTCCGGCGTCCCATCGGCCGCCTTCGGATCCTGATAAGTGATCGCCAGCCGCAGCTCACTATTCGGGACGACCGGGCAGGCTTCGTCGACCTGAGAACAGGTCATCACCGCAGCGAAACGCGCGGCCGGATTGGTGGGATCATCAAAGCGTTTCGAAAAGCAGATTTCGGGCGGCCCCTCCTGCCGAAAGCGCACCCGATAGCGTGGGTTCAGCGCGGTGACGTCGTCCGCATCAATCACCAACCCACACCGCTGCAGCGCGGCGACCACCCGCGGATTCAGCGCCGTCACCTCCGTGCCACCGGAATACGTGTGGACGTTCTCGATCCCAAAATACGCGGCAGCAACCTTTGCCCACACCTGAGACAGATGGCTGCGGCGCGAGTTGTGAGTGCAGATGAACGTCAACTCCGCCTTCCGGCCTGCCCTTAGGCACTGACTCACATAACCGGCCAATTCCTCGAGTTCTGCCTGCCGCGCGGCGGGGATTTGCTCACCTTCGACCAGCCGCTGCTCGATATACCGCTGGACCTCCGGCAACAGCTCTCCGGCTCGCGTTTCGACGCCCCGTCCCCAGGCCGCGATGATGCAAGCCAAGACGAAGCCGAACAGACCTTGGCGACGAAAGCGGGGAGAGAGCAGCGACATGGCGGCGAACTCAGCATTGAACTGGCAATTTTTGCGACCTGCGGCGCCTCGCGATCGAGCCTCCGCTGCGGCGAAAACGCATTCTAGACCACTGCGGCCTCGTCTGAAGCCACTCTGCAGCCGTTTGGGCAGCCAGCTCAGCGCGCGGAAATCGGCTCGCTGCTGGTCGCATGTTTTTCAAATTTTGCAATGATCATTGGCCGTCAACGCTCATCGCACGCTTTCGGGATATCGCCTTGAACCTCGACCGCACCGCTGACCCTGTCCCGCAAACTCACGAACACGACGCATCGCGGCGGCCGTGGGAAGAATTGCAGGACATCATCGTCGGCGGTGATCCTGAGGCGCTGGAAGCCTTTTTCAAGTCGCTGCCGGCCGGCGAAATCGCTCGCGCCATCAGCCGCCTGGAAGACGAAGACCAGACGCACTTGATGCAGCTTCTGTCGCCTGAAACAGCGGCTGAACTGATCGAAGAGGTGCCCGATGTGCAAGCGGCGGAGCTGATCGAACGACTGCCGCCCGATGATGCCGCAGCGATCTTCAACGAGCTGGAAAGCGACCATCAGGCCGACTTGCTCGGCGACCTCAGCCATGGTGATGCCGAAGCGATTTTGGCAGCGATGGATCCGGAGGAAGCCTCGCAAGCCCGGCAGCTCGCGGGCTACGATCCCGATACCGCTGGCGGCCTGATGATCACCGAGTTCCTGCAGTACGCCGATGGCCAAACCGTCGACGATGTGCTGGACGACCTGCGAGCCAATGCCGAAGAGTACGCCGATTACGACGTGCAGTACGCGTTCGTCGTGGCGGCGGAATCCGGTGAGTTGATCGGCGTTTTGCGGCTCCGCGACCTTTTGCTGACGCCGAGCAAGCGTCCGATCGCAGAGCTGATGATCCGCCGGCCGCACGCGGTGCGGGTCGACGACACGCTCGACCTATTGGCACAGTTTTTCGACCGCCATCATTTCTTTGGTGTCCCTGTTGTCGATGCGGAGGATCGCTTGGTGGGCGTGATCCGCAAGAGCGATGTAGAAGAAGCGTTGGCCGGCCGAGCCGATACCAACGCGATGCGATTGCAGGGGATCATCAGCGGTGAAGAGCTGCGGACGATGCCGTTGTGGACACGCTCCAAGGGACGGCTGATTTGGTTGCTCGTCAACGCGTTGCTGAACCTGGTCGCGGTCAGCGTGATCGCCGCCTACGAGGAAACACTGGCGGCCGTGATCGCGCTGGCGGTCGTGCTGCCGCTGATCTCAGGGATCGGTGGCAACGCCGGAGTGCAGGCGATCGCCGTGAGCATCCGTGAGCTGAGCCTCGGATTGCTCAAGCCACATGAGCTGCTGTGGGTGGCGATGAAAGAAGCTTCGGTCGGCGTGCTCAATGGCATCGTGCTCGGGCTAGCCGTGGGTCTGGCGAGTTGGGCGTGGCAGCAAAATCCCTGGCTCGGCTTGGTCGTCGGCAGCGCCATGACGATCAACACCGTGTTCGCCGTGATCGCTGGCGGGATGATGCCGCTGGTGCTCAAGCGGTTCGGCTGCGACCCAGCGTTGGCCGCCGGACCGGTGCTGACCACGCTCACCGACATGACCGGCTTCTTGCTCGTGCTCAGCTTCGCCACCGCGATTTTGTCCAAGCTGATCTGAGCGGCTTACCGCAAATCAAAATACCGACGGGCAGCGGGATGAAAGCCGAGCCCTTGGCCTTGCCACTCGCCGGCCAGCTCTTGCGGAATCAAGCCCGGAACGTCCAGCGGCGGCTGATAGAGCGCATGGAGCGCGGCGGTCACCAACGCATCCGGGGCTCCCCAGCGTGTCACCAGAAACGCCGTCGTTCCCACGGTCGCGATTCCTTCGGGCGGCAGACCCGCGGCTGGATAGTCTTCGGCCTCGATCGTCATCGGCCGCAAGATCGGATGCTGGAGCGAAATCTGGATCGCTGGCCCGATCGGCAGCAATCGCCAGCGACCTCCGGCCGTGCCCACGTCCTCATCGGCCGACTGTGAGCCCGATGCTCCAGCGCTCAGCAGCGACTGCACCAAGCGACTTCGGCGGCCGATGCAGATGATCGCGATCTGAGGCAGGGCGTCGTTAGCACCCAGGACGTCGTCGGCCGCGTCCTGCGGCGCTGCAGAGGCCGCCAACAGTTCCGGCCATGCGATCACCCGCCGCGGCGTCGTCTCCGGTGGCAGCCCGAGCGAATGCAGCACCATTTCGGTAGCGAGTCTTGAACCGCTGCCTGCGGGGCCGACTGCAATCGGATGTCCACTGATGTCTTCGATGCGCGTGATCGGCGAATCATCGCGAACGAGCACATGCACGGCTTCAAAAAACAGCGGCGCCACGACGCACAGCTTGTCGCTGCCCATCGCTCCAGCCTGCATCGGTGCCAGGTGCACTTCACCGTTGAGCAGTTGGTCGCGGTTGTCCAGCGAACCGCCGGAGCGCAACACATCAGCCTGCACTTCGCCGGCCGCGGCCAACCGCTGGCTTAAGGCGTGCGAGAAATCATCGTAGGCACCGCTTTCCAGTCCGCCAGCGATCCGCACTACAGCCGGCATCCGCTGGCTGACGTAATGCTGGACCGCAACGGTCGTGATCATCAGCAGCGGAATCATCACCAACAGGCTGAGAATCACGGTTTGGAAGCGGCGATGCTGGACGCTCGGTTCGACCACGCGGCGGCCCAATAGAGCGGCGATCAGCGGAACCTGCTGCAACCAGTGCCATAGCCGCGTTCGCCACGGGCGCGGCCGCGCCCGAATCGGTCGCTCGTCGAGAAACGCATCGAGTTCATCCGCCAGCTCAGCGGCGCTGCGGTAGCGGTCCTCGGGCGATTTTTCCAAGCATTTGCCGACGATCGTTTCCAGATCTTCGGGGGCGTCCGGAGCCAGCGAGCGCAGGGTGGGAGCGGGCTGGTGAATCACCTGCATCAGGGTCTGCATCACGCTCTCGCCGCAAAACGGCGCTCGGCCGGTGATCGCGGCAAACAGCAGTGCTCCGAGCGAATAAACATCGCTTTGCACCCGCACGCGGTCGCTCAGCCCGCTGGCCTGCTCGGGCGCCATGTAATTGGGTGTCCCGATCGCTGCGCCGCTGCCGGTCACGCTGCTGTCGGTGTCGATCTGCTTGGCCAAACCAAAGTCGGTGACCCGGATTTCATCATCCGGCGTGATCAGCACATTGGCCGGCTTCAAGTCACGGTGCAGCACACCGCGGCGGTGCGCATGATGGATCGCACGTGCAACGTCGCGGACATAGCGTGCGGCGACCTGCGGGCTCAGCGGCGCCTGCTGGATCAGCTTCGCCAGGTCGACCCCCGGCACATACTCCATCGAAAAGTAATAGTGGCCATCGAGGTAACCGGATTGGAATACCGAGACGATATTGGGATGTTCCAGCGCCGCGGCGGCCCGGGCCTCCATGGCAAAGCGGCGGACCTCGGCATCGCTGGCAAGGATCCCCGAGCGAATCATCTTGACCGCCACTTGTCGCTGAAGTCCCTTTTGCTCAGCCAAATACACGACGCCCATGCCGCCGCGTCCGAGGATTTTCAGCAAGCGGTAATCGCCGAGGTCATAGGGCAAAGTCGGCCCCGGCTCGCCCTGTTTGCGTTTGGAGACCGGCAGGGTCAGCACCTCTTGCGTCGCGCCGGGAGTCCACTGCAAGGTCTCGGCTTCGGCATCGATCGAGCCCGAAGAAAAGACATGCGACCTGCCTGGCGAGTCGCTGGGGCAGGGCTCAGCCGGAGGCGGTAGAGCATCGTCCGCTCCGCCAGTTTGCCGCAGCGGATCGCCCGGCGGAGCGACCAGCCCCGCAGCGGATCGCCGGGCAGCGTTTGCCGGTGACTCCTGCCGGGGTGCGGCCTGTTCACCGGACGCTTCACCGTCTTTGGACGCGACAAAATCACCCAACGAATCGGCTAGCTGCATCAGCTCGCTCAGTTGGTCGGCAATCTCGGGAAACTGCTTCAGGAACTCTTCACGGCTGGACACTCGTCCTTCGTCACAGGCGCGCAAGTAGGCGGCGAATGCTTCATCCAGAGGATCACTCACGCTGGGCACCCCTCCGCCGATGACACTTGAGAACCGCGCCTCATGAAAACTCCTCCCACTGCCGCCCGAGGGTCGAGCGGAGCTTGGCCAAGCCGCGTTTGAGCAGTCCAGCGACCGCGGTTTCACTCTTGCCCATCCGATCGACGATCTCGCTCAGCGTCAGCCCTTCGAGGTACCGCAACCGCAGCGCTTCGGCTTGGGTTTCTGGCAGCGCGTGCAGCGCCTCGAACAATTTGGCGGCGGCCTCGGCACGAACCACTTTGCCGCTCGGCGTGGAAGTGTTGCCTGGCTGCTGCGCGATCCAATCCCCGGCGCTATCGCTGGCCGAAATCGTGACTTCACGCTTCAGCGACCGCTTTTGGGTCGTTACGTGGCGGGCGACGGCGGTGGATAAGTTGTTTTTCAAGATGTGCCGTAGCCACGAAGTGAACTCTCCAGGGGAGTTGCCGCGGAAGCTCGACCAATCGCGTTGAGCTTCCAAAAAAGTCGCTTGCACGAGGTCTGCCGGATCGATCCGCCGCCGCATCCGGTCCGACAGGTAGCGATGGCCGATCATCAGCAGGTAACCGCGATGTTGCTCCAACAGCCGGCCAAACTGCTCATGATCACCCGCCTTGGCGGCGAGGACCAACTCGGTGGTGGAAGATTCAACACTCACGACTTTTTCAACTGACCAGAGGATTTGATCCGCGAACGACGAGAGATGTGTTAGACTAGCCGCGACATCAACAACCGACATTATCGGACCCATTGTAGACGATGAACCACCGCTTCCCTAATCAATCGTGGCGTTCCCACCTTGTACCGAACGGCTCGCCCGCAGGGCGCAAATTCTGCCTGCAGAATTGGACCGGCATCTGCCTGGCCGGCCTGCTCGCGGTCGCGTTGGTAGGCTGTGGCCGCTCGGCGGATTCGGATCCGGCCGTCTCCGACAACGGTTCTGCCCCCGCTGGCGATGCCGATCTGACGTCGCCCGACGCTCCGGTCACACCGCAGGACACCCGTTCGCCGGCTGAACCGCCGGGTGGACTCGAATTGCCGGCCGACTTCAGCCCGGAACGCGAAGCTGAACTGACACCCAGCGGTGAAGCGGGCGGATTTGAAATGCCGAGTCTGCCCGAAGGTGTGCAGGCCCCGGCAGCGAACACACCAGCGGCTGGCGCGGATGCGTCGGCCGCTGCGGGCGAGGTATCGCTGCAGGCCGCCCCGTGGGAAGCGATCGCTCAAACCGTTGCGCAAACCGGCAAGCTGACGGTGGTCGATGTTTGGTCGCTGGCTTGTGAACCGTGCCTGAAGGAGTTCCCTGGACTGGTCGCCATCCATCGCGACCTGGGCGACCGAGTCGCCTGCATTTCGATCGCTTCGGACTATGACGGCCGCAAGAGCAAACCGGCCGAATCGTATCGGCCACAGGTCGAAGAAGTCTTGAAATCGATGGGAGCGACGTTTCAGAACTACCTGAGTGAAACGCCCAATGAGGATCTGTATGCGGCGCTGGAAATCTCGTCGATCCCAGCCGTGCTGATCTACGATGCCAGCGGCAAGCTGGTCCGCACCTTTAGCGATGTCGGTGACGATGCCGGCTTTACCTATGCCGACAACATTCGGCCTTATGTTGAACAACTCCTCGCCGAAACCCGCTGAGCCGCATGCCTGCCTCCCATCCCGCCTCCGCCGATCCGTCTGCTGCTGTAGCCTCTGGCCCCAACGCCGCTGTGTTTGAACAACTCGCCGCTCGCAGCGATGATCCCGCGGCGATGATCGAAACGATGATCGCCCACTATCGTGCCGCTGGCCGGCCGATGGAACTGTTCGAAGCGCTGAAAATGCGGATTCGCAACCGCTTGGGGCTGCCGCTGATCGCGCCGGAGGATGAACCGCGGCAGGCGAACGAAATCGACCGGCAACTCGAAGCCGGGCTGCTGGAGGCGTGTGCCGAGACCGGGGAGATGCTATTAAGCCAAGGTCGCATCCGCGAAGGCTGGATGTACTTGCGGCCGACCGGTGACACCGAACGGGCGGCGGAACTGATCGGCCGGATCGAACCGACCGACGAAAACACCGAAGACCTGATCACGGTGCTGCTGCACGAAGGCGTCGACATCGCGCGCGGCTACCAGTTGTTGCTCAACCGCAATGGCACCTGCAACAGCATCACGACTTACGAACAAACGATCGTCAATCGTCCCAAACGCGATCGCCTGGCCGCGGCCAAAGTGTTGCTGGACCACTTTTATGCCGAACTGTGCGCCTCGGTTCGCGGTGATATCGCTCGCAACGAAGCCCCCGCTCGGCCCGACGAGACGCTCAGTGAATTGATGTCCCGCAAGTGGATTTTGTCCGATGGCGGCTACCATCTCGACACCACCCACTTGGCCGCAGTCGTGCGGATTGCCCGCGTTCTCGATGACCAACCTTCGCTGCACCGAGCCTGGGAACTGACGCAGTACGGTCGCCGGCTGCATCACCAATTCCAGTACCCCGGCGAAGAACCGTTTGTCGATTTCTATCCGGCGCATGCCGCTTATTTCTCAATCCTGCTCGGCCGCGATGTCGATGCCGGGCTGGCGCTGTTCGAGCGGAAGATGCGTGCAGCCGATCCGGCGCTGCACGGCACCGGTCCGATGGAGGTTTATACTGAGCTGCTGGATCGTTGTGGGCGCAGCCGCCAAGCGATCGACATCGCGTTGCAGTTTGTGCCCGACGAGGTGCCGTCGCCGCGAATGGTTCCGCCGCTGTTGGAAATGGCCGAGCGGTGTGGCCATTACGAACCGATCTTAGAATACTGCCTGCGGAAGAACGACCTGCTCGGCTACGCCGCAACCGCTGCGGCCGCCAGTCGCCATCGCTAGTCGCGGCGACCTATTGCCGGTCACTCCAGCGATAAGCGGCCAGCGAGTTCTTCCAGAAGTACTTCTCGGCCGCCTGCTGACCTTTCCCGGCAAAATACTCCTTCACAATGCCGAACACGGTTTCGTACGGAGCGCCGAGATCGGAAACCGGCCAGTTGCTGCCGTAGATCAAACGGTCTTCGCCAAAGCACTCCCACAGATGGTCGAGCACGGGCAGGTAATACTGCAGATCGCGCGGCGCTTGACCTGCCGCCCCCGGAACCTGCTCGGGCAGCGCCGAAACCTTCATATACACGTTGTCGTGTCGCGCTAGCTCGCGGATGTTCGCGTGCCACTGCCGATGGATGTTCTGCGGATCGCCGCTGCCGCCGAGATGATTGATCACGATCCGCAATTGTGGCACGTCAGCCGCAAGCTGAGCGGCATCCGGCAGCGTGGTCGCTGGACCATTGAGATCGAGTTCGAGGTCGAGTTCCGCAAGCAGCCTCGCCCCAGCCAACACCTTGTCTCGGTTCACATCGATCCGCACCAAGTCATTTCGCCAGCGGATCCCACGAAACAGCGGATTGGCAGCCAGTTGCCGTAGATTGGCAGCGAACTGCTCGTCGTTCGGGTCGAGGTTGCCGACGAGGCCGACAATCGCTTTCTCCTCCGCGGCTAATTCGAGCACCCAGCGATTGTCTTCGACCCAGGGACTGGCTTCGACCACGATCGTCTGCCGAATCCCCAGCGGCTCAGCCAGAGCTTGCCAGTCCGCGGGCATTACTTTGCGGTACAGATTCGTCCCCGGCGGTGGCCAGGGCACGCCTTGGGGCCGTGTCGGATCGTAGAAATGGGTGTGCGTGTCGACCACGCGAGTGATACTCACGTCGGCTGCTGCCGCCGCGGACGCAACCCAGGGAGCCGCGACCGCACCGGCAATCGCGGTGCCCAACCAGTGACGTCGATTCATCAGCATGCTCCCCCGCGGGTCGATGTTAAAGTCCAGATTCTGTTGGAGTTCAAACTTCAGCCTAGGTTGGAGTTCAAGCTTTAGCTTGCGTTGGTGTCCTGCGTTAGCCTGCGTTGGAGTTCAACGCTTTAGCTTGCCGTGAACTCCCATCCCAGCCTGCCCCCAAGCTCACCCTCCACCGTCTTCAAGCCCCTCCCAGTATAGCCGCGGCAAACAGTGGCCGGGCGGCGGCGGCAACTGATACACTACTACAGCATCCGCGCAGCCCTATCCGCTGCGGCAGATGCTCGGGACCTTCAGACGCTGACAATCCAACACGCGTTCCCAGGGGACGATATGGCTTTGCGAGTGCATACCGCGGCGTTGGTGGGGCTATTGGCCCTGCTACCTCAGCTTGGCAGCGCCCAAACTCCCGAAGAACTGTTCCAGACCGGCAAGTATGACGAAGCGGCCGCCGCAGCGCAGGTGGAAATCGACCGCGGCGTTTGGAACGAGCGCTGGCCGCGGCTGCTGATGCAAGCCCAACTGGCGCGCGGCAAATACGCTCAAGCGGTGCAAACCTACGAGCAGGCGATTCAGCGATATTCCAACAGCTTGGTGTTGCGACTGCTGGCCCGCGAGGCACTGTTGGCCAGCGGCCAAAGCCGGCAGGCGCAGCGCGAGGCGGATGAGATCTTCATGATCCTGCAGCGACCCGCTGGCCGCTTTGCCACCTCCGACAACCTGGTCGCAGCCGGTAGATACTTTGCGCTGCACCGCGAAGACGCTCGGCAGATCCTGCAATTCTTCTACGATCGCGTCCGCGCCGCAGAACCTCAACACTTAGAAGCGGCGATCGCCACGGCGGAACTGGCGATTGAAAAAGGCGATTTTCAGGTTGCCGCTCAAACCCTCAACGACATCAAACAGCTCCAGCCCGGCGACCCACGGATCGACTATCTGCTCTCCCGCGCGTTTGCCTCAAGCGACTCCGAACAAGCCAACGCGGCGCTCCAGCGGGCGCTGCAGCGCAATCCCCAGCACGTCCCCAGCCTGCTGGCGATGGCCGACGCAGCGATCAACCGTGAACGCTATGCCGACGCGGAAGCGGTGCTGACGCAGGTGCTGGAAGTGAACGTGCACCAACCAGAAGCCTGGGCACTCCTGGCTGTGATCGCCCATCTCCGCGGCCAAGGTGAGATCGAACAACTGATGCGAGCTGCGGCGCTGAGCACCTGGGCAGAAAACCCGGAAGTCGATCACCTGATTGGGCGTAAACTGTCACAACTCTACCGCTTTGCCGAAGGAGCCGAATACCAGCGGCGAGCGCTGACGTTTGATCCGGGGCATCCGGGAGCCAGCTTTCAGCTGGCCGAAGATCTGCTGCGGCTTGGCTACGACGATGTCGGCTGGGAACTCGCCAAGACGGTGGCCGCAGAAGATCCTTATAATGTCGTCGCTTATAACCTTGTGACGCTTTATGATCGCCTACAAGGTTTCGCGACGCTTCGTGGCGACGGCATCCTGGTGCGGATGGATCCGCGTGAAGCCGCAATCTATGGCGACGCGGTGTTGGAATTGCTCAGCGACGCGCGCCAGGTGCTGTGCTCAAAATACAATGTCGATCCAGCAGGGATCGTGGGCGTTGAGATTTTTCCTCAGCAAAAGGATTTTGCCATTCGCACCTTTGGTCTGCCCGGTGGGGCAGGCTTTCTCGGCGTCTGCTTCGGCCGTGTGATCACCGCCAACAGTCCGGCATCGCAGGGTGAGCGTCCATCGAACTGGCAAAGCGTGTTGTGGCACGAATACTGTCATGCGGTGACGCTCGAGAAAACCAAAAACCGCATGCCGCGATGGCTGAGCGAAGGCATTTCAGTTTATGAGGAACGTCAGCGCGATTCGTCCTCAGGCGAATCGATGACGCCACAGTATCGCGAGATGTTATTGGATGAAGAGCTGACGCCGGTCAGTCGGCTCAGCGGTGCCTTTCTTAGCCCGCCTTCGCCGGTGCATTTGCAGTTCGCGTACTACCAGTCGTCGCTGGTCGTCGAGTACCTGATCGAGCAGCATGGCTTTGAGGCGATCAACCAAATCCTCGACGATTTGGGGGCGGGGATCTCGATCAACGACGCGCTGACTCGCTCCGTCGGCTCGCTGGATCGCCTCGACAATCAGTTCGCTGCCTACGCGCGCAAACGGGCCAACAGCTTTGCTCCGGATGTTGATTGGTCAAAAGACGACTTGCCGGCACGAGCAACGCCAGAGCAGTGGGCGGAGTGGAATCAGGAACATCCCCAGAACTTTTGGGGACAGACCCGTTGGGCACAGTCGCTGATCGCCGCAGACCGGCATGCCGAAGCGCTCAAGCCGCTGGAGGATCTGGTTCGCCGGGGCGCGATCACCGGTTCACCGGGCGGCCCGCTGGAAATGCTGGCTGATACCTACGGCAAACTGGGTCAAACCGACAAGCAGCGGCGGGCGCTGGAAAAGCTGATCACGCTGTCGGATGATGCGCTGCCAGCCCTGAGACAACTCGCTGAGTTTGCACAGCAAGACGAAGACTGGGCAGCGCTAGCGAACTATGCCCGTAAGATCCTGGCTGTTCATCCGTTGTTGCCGCTAGGCCATGAATACCTGGCCACGGCAGCCGATCGCTTGGAAAATCCCGCCGACACAGTGACCGCGCTGACAGCCCTGACGCAGTTCGATCCGGTCGATCCCGCCGGCCTCGATTACCGTTTGGCCGCCGCGCATGCAAAAGCTGGTGACAAGCAGCAGGCAACAAAACATGTCATCGCGGCTCTGGACGAAGCTCCGCGATACCGCGACGCACTGCGGCTGTTACTCGAACTGGTCGAGCCAGACGCGGAGGAAGCCGCAGCCACTGGTGACGAACCATCAGCCGATGCGGAGGCCAATGTTCCGGTGGAACCGAATGCGGAGCCGGCGCAGCCCACTAACCCCGAGGCAGAACCATGAACAAGCGACGTCTGATCCAAGTTTCGATCCTGACGCTGACTGGCGTGCTGCTGGTCGGAATCGCCTGGGCCCAGCGCGGGTGGCAGCGGTTTCGTGGCATCGAGTTCGACCGCCGCGGGGTACCAACTTGGGAAGTCGACCAACGCTTCGAAGGTGACTTATTTACCTTCGTTCGCGTTCGCTACGATTCCGATGGACGCGGCGGCGGTTGGGCAACGGACTATCCCGATAGCGACCTGAACTTTTCGCTGCGGCTCCAACAGCTGACCTCGCTGAAGGTCAATCCCAACCCGATCATTCTCGATCTGACCGATGACCGGCTGTTTGACTACCCGTTTCTCTACATGATCGAGCCGGGTGGCCTGTACTTTAGTGAGCCGGAGGTCGAAGCCTTGCAACGGTACTGCTACAACGGCGGCTTTCTGATGATCGACGATTTTTGGGGTGACACCGCTTATGAGAACATCCGGCGTCAGCTCGCTCGCGTTTTTCCGGACCGCGCCCCGGTTGATCTGCCGCTGTCGCACGAGATCTTTCACTGCGTTTACGATCTCAAAGAAAAGCCGCAAGTCCCTGCGATCGGACATGCGATGCAGTATCGCCATCTCGGGATCACTTGGGAACCGGCGCGCGACGGTTCGGATACATCGCAAGTTAACTACCGGGCGATCAACGACGATGAGGGCCGGATCATGGTGCTGATGTGCCACAACACCGACCTCGGTGACGGCTGGGAACGGGAGGGCGAAGATCCCTTCTACTTCGAAGAGTTCGCCGTCAAACGCGCCTACCCGATGGGCATCAACATCATCACTTATGCGATGACCCATTGATACTTCGAGCATCCTTCGCGATCTCAATACCTCGGCAACGAGGCGTATTCGCAGGCCTGCAACTGAGGAGCACCGAGCGCGGCCGCCACGGTCTTTAGCATTGCATGCACCGTTGGGCACGACGCCAACATTTCTGCTGGCGATAGCTCATCATGCAAAGGGATCAGTCAACGAGCGATTTCTTACAGATGGGACACGCCGCAGCCGGCTCGGCGAGTTCGTGGCCGCAATGGTAACAGAACATCTCGCTGCCCGTTGAGTTGCCCTGGGTACGGAGCGATTCCCACTCGGCGGTTAACACTCGCAATTTTCCGGGATCGGCATTGACCACCATCACATCGTGGTAGACATGGGATGCCGGATGCGTATGCCCCAGCGGGTCTCCCTCCAGCAGCCGCGCGTCCATACCCTTTTCGCACAGAAAATTCACCAGCCCGTTCGCCTCTGACAGCGACCGGCCGTGGTACACAAGCAGAGGTTCAGCGGATGCCATGTTTTATAACCCAGATCGAGGAGCTGGTAATGTAGAAGAAAACCTTGGCAGCAAAGGACGTAAGAATTATCGCAACATGGGCAGCTTTCTGCTCTGAAGCTTCCTTTGACAGAGCCTAGTTTTGGCTGGGCAACCACTGCGCCGCCAGCACGCCAACTGCCAGGATGACCGCGAGCAGCGTCCCGCCAGCAAACAGCCCCCACCGAGGCTAGTGTCGATTATAGCCAAGCCAGCGAATATAAGTTTCCATGATCGGCCCTGAAGTACGCGATATTCGCGACGATCGCCCCCTCGAACACCACCACCACCACACGTCTGTTGAAATGCCCAGTGCCTGCCACCAGCAGTACGGTCACCAGGGCTAACAGGACAACGTAGAGAAGCCGAAGCTTCTCCCAAGCGAGAAATGTCTGGCGAGCAATCGTCTGCAAACTCTGTCCGGCGATATCCGTTGACACCAAGGTCGCTGCCGCCGTGTCACCCGGCGACGAGCAGGGATTCTCGCTCAGGAAACCTGGTGGTCTCGAAAAGTTGACGATCAACGATTCGCCAAAGACCTCACAGCGGACCGGAAAACCGTCGTCCGTGGATGTCGCTGCAGGCATGCGGTTCACACTCCAGTGGGCGAGTCCGATGCTTCGCCAGGTGCGAAAAATTTGCCGTCGCGACTCGGATTGCCTACAAACTGTGCCCAGACAGCGAAGTGATGCAGCACGATCCCAGCGGCGACATTGACATTCAGCGACGCCCCTCGGCCATACTGCGGAATCTGGACAAAGTAATCACAGGCCTGCAGTTGTTGCTGCGTCAGGCCTTCACCCTCATTCCCAACCATGAACGCGGTTGAGCGACGAAAAGGATGCGTTTGCACCGGTTTCGATTCTGCATGGATCTCGATCCCACAAACATCGCATCCCATCTGCCGCGCGTACACGCACGCCTCGTCGAGTGCATAAAAATGCTGCAGTTGACTGCAATGCGAAGTTCCAAATGCACCGAACTGGCGAAACTGCTTCCTGCCAACCACCAAGACTTGTGAGACGCCGAGCGCATTTGCCGTGCGAATCAGATTCCCGAGATTCTGCTTTTTTGAAATGTTAAACAGAATGAGGTAACTACTAAGGTCGTTCATCATCGTCTCTGCGAACCACCTCTTTGGTCTTGCTACAAGTGGGCGTCAAACCAGACTGCACAGGCTATCGCATTTGACAATGGCCGGCCAAGCCCACTATCGCCCACTCTTCAGCTTACCGAGCTTGCACCCCGATTTTGTGGCCGGCGGAAGAAGGCTTGCTCTGCAGCAGAAACGGAGTGTCGTGAGAGGCCGTCTCCACCCTAGGCTGCAGAGTCTTTCGCCACGTTAACAGATCAACATCGCTGCAGCGGGTTCCCGCAACGCAGCATCCACGCCCAACGAGTTGGCGGGCGAGTTGCCACTGCAATCTAGCCCGCTACTGATGAGGTTAGTGCGCCACCTGGATCGCACTAGTATGCAAGATTGCCCCCAAACCGGGGAACACGGCCTGCCTTCACATCTTCGGTCCACTCATCCAGTTTCTGGAACGGTGACTTCCAAAATTGGCTGCACAGCGTGAAGTACTCTAACACCGTCTCTCGTTCTCCCCTCTCCAGGAGCTCCTTCGCCAATGTCATATTCGGGCCAAAGGAGTCCAACTGCGGAGAACCAGGCGTCTTACCTGCGGCAAGCAACCGGATTTTTGCTTCCTCAACATCGCCTTTTCTCAGGGCAATGCGTCCAAGGATCAGGTTGCCATGATGGATGCGGTTTCCGGCGTTTGCACTTGTCTCTGATCCTGCCAGCGTTTCCTTTGAAAAGGTTTCGGCCGCGTCCATCTCTCCGGCATCAAAAGCGCTCTTAGCAGGGTCGATCACAAGAAACTCTCTTGCCACAGGCTCGGACCGTTCATAAGCCCTTTTGTATTGATCGAATGCCTGCTTCGCGATACTAGACCTCGCCGGCCCATCGATGAGCGACTGAAGATTGAGCCAGTACAGGCCTCCCAGAGCGACTGCCCATTCGGCATTATCTGGATCAGCTTCCTGCCCTTTTCGCAACAGTGTCTCCGCCGTCTCGCGATCATGCAGCAGGAAAAACGCCGCTGCGTTTTTCACGACGCCAAGGTTCTCGGGTGTATCCTCCAGTTCAACCAGCCATGCTTGTCTCGCTTGCTCGTAGGCATCGGGCTCAAGAATCTTGTCGAGTTGCCCGTACGGCAGCCCAAGCACGTCCGCGGCCGGAGCGTTCTGTATCAGCCAAATCACATGTCGTGCTTTCGCTGCCTTAGATTCCGGATCTTGCGTTCTCTTTCTGAAATAGTACCCGAGCAGTTTCGTTCGGGATTCCAAATCATGAGGCGATCGGGAAACCTGAGCTTCCAGCTCGTCCTTTTCCGCCGCTTCCATCTGACCACCCTCCCTTGTTAGGCGGTGCGTATCGGCAGCCCAACAACATGCGTCCAAGATGGCAATGGGTGCGAATACGAGCAAACACGAGATCATTTTAATGAACATGGCCAAATACCTCACCGCCTATCGGAACGCGTTTCTAGGATGGCATCTAACAAAACTCTTATAATCAATTAATGGCCATCCGCCTGAAGCGGACACCACGACCCCCTGGAGCCTGGGGGGCGTGTCAGTTCCTGCAATGAGCGCGAGCTGAGCTCCAATCCACAAGCTCAACCTACGGACGGCATGCTATCGGCATCGCGGGGATGTCCAGACAGAAAATGCCGAAGTGCCAGCAGCAGCGCCAACAGGCAGGGCATGAAGAACCAAATCGCAAAGTAATTTTTTACGACCAGCAGAAGAACTTCCGACAGCTGTTCGCGGCCAGACGAGCGAAACGAGACTCCCGCAGCCATCATCAGCGGACGCATGGCCAGGGCAATCGCGCACAGGGCGGTGGCGGCGAATAAAGTTCGAATTGAGTAGCTAGTGACCATTTGCATCAAGCCCATGGCAAACAGGGTTGCAAGTCCACAAAGCACCACATTGATCACGATCGCGGTCGGCGAGAACTGTTCAACGCTGCTTTGTCCGCTCGACAGCAATCGTTCTCGCTGGTATTGCAGCGGAAAGCCCGACGGCTGCACTACTTGAATGACGCCCGGCGGCGCTGGTGCTCCGGTGACTCGTTCATAATGAATTAGCATGCGCTGATAATGTTCGCGGTCGCCGGGCACCGTCAGGGGATAGTTTGCCCATCCGCTGAAAAAGATCCACAGCAGCGCGACCAGCCAAGTCCCCGGGTGCCAATTTGCAAGATGCCACTTAGACATATCGAGTTACCCCCAATACTATCCGCCGGGAGAGCATTCGGTCTTTCAACCGTGTGACATGCGCTGTGAGCCGATATGGCAGACCAACAAGCTCAAGACTTGTAGCGAAAGATTCGTTCAAGCCAAACCACAGCCATCCCAAACGCCCCGGCGCACAGGATCGTACGAACCGGAGCAATGCCAAAGTACGGACCGGCGGCAAGCAACGCCCCGAAAACCGCAATCACAAAGCTCCGCAGCGGCTTGGCGGCCGGACGGCTTGTCAATAACGGAGTCACCATCACGGTTTCATCGGTTTCATCAATTGTTCCCGCCGGTGGTTCGTAGGGATTCATCCGTCTGCTCTCACCGGCAAACGAGCGCAGAAACGCACTGTCATCAAACACCCCCTTTAACGATGTACTTGCACCGCTCACGAAAGACGAAATCCGCCGCCCGGATGTCATCGACCACGACATGCTCCTCTCGAACACCGGACTCCGCTAGCTCACCATTCCAGCAGCCGTAGAGTTCCACCTTCTCGCACGATGCCAGCAGTTCCTCCAGGAGCCGCGCCAATGGGTCATGGTTCTGCTGTTCGTCCGCTGCGTCTCCAGGCTCAGGATCACGAAATTCGATCTCGGGCCAATCACCGCTCTGATACATCGCATGGCGAAACCCGCAGCCGCAGTGGCGGCTCGAGCCCACGCGTTTCCGAAATGGCCGCGACAAGTGGTTTCCTAAATCGCTGTCCGTGTCGCCAGGCTTGCTCGTGTTCAAACGGGGATGAGCGTGATCCCAAGGAAGCTCAGGAATCGGACAGGCAGCCGCCAGATAAAGCGTAAAGCACATCAAAGACCCAATGGAGCGAGTGCGCGTCTTCCCGGCTGCCCACGGCCCTCAGCTGGAAAGGCTGGCTGGAAACGCTTCCGGGAGACATTGAGGGAAATCAGAAGGTGAAAAGAAAAGAATGCAGTGCGAAACCAAATAGGAACACGCTGATTCCAAAAGAGATCGCCTGGCACCCGATATCCACCGCAGCCGGCCCACGGATCGCCTTGTCGACGTTGCCTGTACGTGTGGCGCGAACGCCTTGACGGATGGTAAGGCCTCCGAAAATCAGGCAAAGTCCGGCTGTCGCCACAAGACAGCCACGGAGCAACCAAAATTGGAGGAGTGTCATAGCGGCCAGCGGTAGTTTACGGAGACCCCAACAATCATAAACAAGCATGGCACACTCAAGGCGCCCCAGACTGAGCCAGGTGCAGGCAGCGGGTTGCCTAGCGCAAGTGCGACCACGGCAACCACTGCGAAGAATGCGGCGAACGTGAAGCACAACATAGCCACCGCTTGCCTAGCGGTGGCTGGACGCGCCACCAGATCACAAATGTGGAAAATGGCATCGCCAATTGCATCAATCCAGTCATCCATCACATCACCGAGGGCAGAGCAGGGTAACGCTCCAAACAGTTCCGCGGGTTTCGCGAAGCTACTGTGCCG
>CALELC010000621.1 GCA_937904535.1 uncultured Planctomycetaceae bacterium | reverse complement strand
GCCGAAGGGGCGGAGAAGGTGAATCATGCGGTCTTAGCCAGCCAAAGCTACACCGCCAAAGGGACCGTCGAGCAGATCACTGCAGACATCCAGAAACGTTTGCAAACTGCCGGGTGGCAAGCATTGCCAAGCGCTATGGTCACGCCAGCGTATGCCAACAGCACTTATCAGAAGCAAGGTTTTCACGTGAACCTGACGGTCATGCCTGGGAGTGAGGCTGGCACGGTCGGTGTGAACTTGATCAATTTTGGCGATGTGCCGCTGTCATCATTGCCGCTGCCGGATGGTTTTCAGGAAACGTTTGCTTCGCCTGCGATGCGCATGGCGGCAGGTGATGCCGCAGTGGACGACGTGCAAGCTGCCATGCAGCAAGCCTTGGTGGCAGATGGTTGGACGCCCTATGGCGAAACGGCTGGATCGTTTTTCGTCAAACGCGGTACGGTGCAGTTGCGGGTCTCTGTGATGTCGTCGCCCGCTCAGGGTAAGACGATCATGCAACTGAGCACGGTGCAGTTGTCCGCTGATTTGCCGGCACCCGCGGATGCCATCGGCCTACAGTACTCAGATGTCACGCAGCGTCTGTCGTTCGAGAGTCCGCAACCCGCCGAAGCCGTGTTCGCGTTTTATCGCGAGACCTTGGGAAATGCAGGATGGAAGCCAACGACGGATCAGCCGATCGCAATCCAATACAGAAAGGCCTTGATTTTTCGCAACGACGCCCAGGAACTGGTGGAAGTCGAGATTGCTGGTAGCGATGACAAGCCCCGCGTTACGGTCAAATACATGTCTGCCGCCGCCGTTGAAGCTGAGAATCATAAGGTCCAGGCGATGGCCGCGAAAGCAAAAGACGAAGCTGCGAAACCGGCTGCTGCAATCGTCATCCAAACGCCACCCGGAGCAAAGGTCGTACGAGCATCCGACAAATCGGTCGAGTTCTCCATCGCGTCGGGGAAGGCACGTGCGAGCGTGGCTCAGTGGCTAAAGGATTATCAGGACCAGAAGTGGGCAGTGACGAC
The DNA here is from genome assembly GCA_937904535.1 of uncultured Planctomycetaceae bacterium. GTDB lineage: Bacteria > Planctomycetota > Planctomycetia > Pirellulales > Pirellulaceae > UBA6163. The sequence continues at coordinate 5,072 of CALELC010000621.1, read as the reverse complement.
CAACATCGCCGAGCCGATTGCCGGAGACTACACCTTCGAAAAAGGCAACCAGCGGCTGCACGTCACCTACACGGACCCTGGATTCATCCCCGCCAGCATCACAATCTCGACGACTGGTGCTGAAGAACTGGTGATTCGCAAGGACTGATATTGCCCATTCGATTCATTGCTGCACCTTAAGTGGCCGAACAAGTGGCCGAACGTCCGAGTCTGCGGTGAGCTGGTTGAACCGTTAAACTGAGTTGCAGGTCACGATCTTTACCGCTTCTCTTACAAGGTCAATCTACGATGCCGCTGAATTGCCGAACGATGATGATCTGCTTGCTAGGAACTGGCCTGGTCTGCGTGACTGCTGGAGTTGCTGCGGCGCAGACCGAGCCACTGTGGCCTGAGAAGCCGCCGGGGCCGGCGGCCGTCGTTTCCGGCGAGGAACAGGATCTGACCAAGCCGGATGACCGACTGATCGCCGGCGAACGAATCATCAAGCTCGGCAATGTTAGCCAGCCACAGATGCAGGTGTTTCTACCGCCGAAAGAGAAGGCGAACGGCGGTGCAGTCGTGATCTGTCCCGGCGGAGGGTTTAGTATTCTCGCATGGGATCTTGAAGGGACTGAGGTGGCCCAGTGGCTCAATACGCTGGGCTATGCGGCGGTGGTGGTCAAGTACCGCGTGCCAACCCGCCAACATGCCGGTCAGGATCGCTGGCATGGACCGGTGATGGATGCCCAGCGAGCGCTGAGTCTGACCCGCAGCCGCGCCGAGCAGTGGGGACTTGATTCAAGCCGCATCGGCATCCTGGGTTTTTCGGCTGGCGGGGAAACGGCTGCGCGAACCGCTGTCCAGCAGGGCAAGCGGTTGTATGAGCCGGTCGATGACGCGGATCAGGCTTCCTGTGCCGCGGATTTCGCGGTACTGGTTTATCCAGCAGGAATCGCGGAGGCCGATGGAACGTTGAAAGCCGAGTACTCCGTCGACAGCCAAACTCCGCCCATGTTCTTTGTGCATGCCGCCGACGATAACGTCAGTTGCTTGCACAGTGTGGCACTGTTTACCGCACTTAAGAAAGCCGATGTGCCGGCAGAGCTGCACATTTTCACGACCGGCGGCCATGGCTATGGTTTGCGTCCGACGGATCAGGCGGTCACCCGCTGGCCGGAACGAGCGGCGGGTTGGCTGGCCGAACTCGCTTCCCAAACCAAGCGAGCGAACGACTAACCGTTCGCTGGGTGAACCCGTACTTGCGTAGCAAGCTTTGCGCTCGCCTCGGCATCACGCCAAGATCTTCTCGACCACTGCGGCGGCTGGGTTCTCCACCAGCGCGAGTTCCCTGGCACCAACACGGAACTTCAGTTCTCGGTGGTCAAAACCAAACTGGTGCAGCACGGTTGCCAGCCAATCGTGATTGGTAACGACGTCTTCGACTGCGTGGTGTGAGAAATCGTCGGTCACACCATGAACGCAGCCGCCTTTTAGACCACCACCTGCGACCCACATACTAAAGCCGTGAGTATTATGATCACGGCCGACATTCTTGAGTTCGGTGTCTCCAACCGGGACTTGAATTGTCGGTAGGCGGCCCATTTCACCTCCCCAGTGCACCAAGGTGGTGTCCAGTAAGCCGCGGCGTTTGAGATCCTGGACCAGGGCTGCGGCTGGGCGGTCAATTTCTTGACATCGCTTAGGCAATTCGGTGGCGATCGAGGAGTGGTGATCCCAACTCTGACCGTTATTGAAGATCTGGACAAATCGCACTCCGCGCTCGACCAAACGGCGGGCGATCAAACAGCGGGTGCCGTAGTCTCGCGTGATCTCCTGGTCGATCCCATAGAGGCGGATCGTTTCCTCGGTTTCGTCAGAGATGTCAAACACTTCCGCGGCAGAAACCTGCATTTTGGCCGCGAGCTCATAACTGGCCATGCGAGCCGCCAGTTCGTCCTCACCCGCGTAGGCCTCGGCATGCCGGCGGTTGAGACGCTGCAGGAAATCGAGCTGACTTCGCTGGGCTGCACCGCGCAAATGCGCCGGTGGTTCAAGGTTGAACATTCGTGGTTCTTTGGGACGAACCACGGTACCTTGATAGATCGACGGCAACCCGCCGTTGGTCCAGCTGTCGCCACCAACGATCGGCAAACCCCAGGGGTGTGTCAGCGCGACATAAGCGGGCAGTTCTTGCGATTCGCTGCCCAGGCCATAGACCAACCAACTGCCTAAGGTCGCTCGGCCACCCACCCCGCTGCCGGAGTTCATGGCATAGAAACCGGGAAAGTGATTATTAACGGCGGAATGCATCGAGCGGATGAGCGTGATGTCATCGGCGATGTTGCCGAGTTCCGGCATCAAATCCGAGATCTCCATTCCGCACTTGCCGCGTGGTCGGAAGGTCCACTGCGGCCCCATGATCTGGCGACTGGCCTGTGCCGCGTTATCGAAGCGGATGTCGCCTTCGAACTGTTGGCCGTTGCGTTTGGTCAGTTCAGGCTTGGGATCAAACAGATCGATCTGGCTGGGACCGCCCATCATGAACATCGAGATCATGGCGGTTGCTTTGGCCGGCCGCGGTGGCTGCTTGGGCAGCAGGTCATAGGTGACCGGTTCCAGCGGTGGTTGGGCGAGCGGATCAAACGCTGGTGCTTCGGCGGCAAGCAGTCCGTCTTGTCGCAACAGCCAAGCGGCGCCCAGGGCTCCCAATCCAAATGCCGAGGATTGCAACCAATGACGGCGTGAGCAAAACGGAGCGTTCGGCTGGTTCATTGCAGGTGACCGCGTAGCAGGAAGGAAAGGCAAGGTGGCGAGCTGTCGAGGATCAGGGAATGTACAGGAACCGGTTCGACGACAACAGCATTTGGCACAGGCTGGCCAGCGCTGCGAGCTCGGCTGGATCCGCCGACGCCGCTTCGACGGGCAGCGGGCCCGCCGGTTCTTCAGGCTTCGGCGGAGCGGCTCGAAATAGTTCGGCTTGTTCGGCCAGGAAAGCCAGACATTCCGCGAGTTCATCCTCCGCTGGTTCGGCTGCGTAGGTGCGCAGGAAGGCGATACGGATACGTTCTTCCGCGGTCGGCTCGCTCCAGAGCGACGCGGCCATCTGGCGGCTCGCGGCAATCAGCGACGCGTCATTCATAAACCACAGTGCCTGAGGGGCAACGGTCGAGGAATCACGCTGCTGGCAGTTCGGCGTCATTGCTGGCAAGTCGAACGTTTGCAGTTCATTGAGCGGCAGACTGCGAAGGGAGCTGATGTAGACGCTCCGCCGCTGTGCCTGACTGCCAGCCCCCTCAATGCCCGCAAATAAGCCGTCGCGAAGCAACCGCGTGCCGATCACCGCTTTGCCTTCGGCATCCTCGGCTACCGGGACGCTTGGTCCACCGATGGCGGTATTGAGTTGCCCGGACACCTGCAAGATCGCGTCGCGGATCGATTCGGCATCAAGGCGTCGCAGGTTCATCCGGCCCAGCAACAGGTTATCGGGATCCGATAGCGGCCCAACCGGTGCGGCGGGCGCTTCGCTGTTGGTGCCGGCAAGCGATTCCGCATCGTTCAAAACCCGTCTGGTGGTTTGCTGGTAGGCGACCGAGGTGACGATCTGCTTATGCAGCCGTTTGAGGCTCCAGCCCGCGCGCACGAAGTCATCGGCCAGCCAGTCAAGCAGTTCGGGGTGTGACGGAGGAGCGGCATTCAGGCCAAAGTCGCCCGGTGTTTCCACCAGTCCGCGACCGAAGTGGTGCATCCAGACGCGATTGACCGCGACGCGGGCAACCAGCGGATGGGTGCCATCGGTCAGTTGCCGTGCATAGGCCAAGCGGCGACCGCTGGTGCGTGGCAGCGACTCATTTCGGGGTGCAATCGTTACCTGCGGCCGTGTGGAGACCAGCACGGTCAACTCGCCGGGTTCAACCGCATCCGCAGGCGATTCGGGGTTGCCACGGAAGAATACATGGCTGGTTGGCAGTTGATCGCGGGACTCCTGAACTGCCATCAGCAGCCGCTCGATTGGCTTGCGTTTGCGAATCGCAGCGACCTGTTTTTCCTCTTCCTGGAACGCTCGGTGTGCTTTGGAGTCGTACTCGACGAGTTGGCCGATGATCCACTGCACCGTACGGACCTTGGGAAAACGATCCAACAGCGCCTTTTGTTCGTCGGATTGCTCTGCGGGCTTGAGTGCAACGGCTGCTCGCAACGCTTCGCGGAATTCCTCAGGGGCGGCGGCGATTTCGCGGTCCTGAATCGTTTGGCAATGGGCGCGGCGGCGTTCGTTGATATCGTTTTGCAGCGCCACCGCTTCGGCTTCGATCGCTGCCGATTCTTGGCGGGTGGCATCATCGGTCATGTCGATCAACCGCTGAGCCGGCTTTTTCCACTGGTGAATCGGCATCACCGGATCGAACACCGCACGCAGGCGATAGTAATCCTCGATCGTGATTGGATCGTAGCGGTGGTCGTGACACTGAGCACAGGCAACGGTCAGTCCAAGAGCGGCCGTGCTGACGACTTGAATCACATCAGCTACCGCTTGATTGCGGTCCAGGAGCGTGTCATCGGTCTGCGTGATGTCCGGTGCCATCCGCAGCAGGCCCGTCGCTGCCAACAACGTAACGTGCTCATCGTTGTTGGGATCGGGCTGGCCAGCAATCAACTCATCGCCAGCGAGCTGTTCCACCAAAAAACGATCATAGGGTTTATCTTCGTTGAGTGAGCGGATGACGTAATCGCGGTAGTGCCACGCATGAGGACGCGGGTGATCCTTGGTCAAATTCCCGTCGCTCTCGGCATACCCCGCTACGTCTAACCAGTGCCGTCCCCAGCGCACACCGTATTGCGGTGACGCGAGCAGCCGATCGACTAGACGTTCATAAGCATCGGGACGAGTGTCTTCGACAAATGCACGCACCTCTTCTGGCTCCGGCGGCAGGCCGTGCAGGTCAAATGTCAGCCGGCGGATCAACGTGCGGCGATCAGCAGCGGGTGAGAATGATTTGCCGGCTTCGGCCAGCCGCGCAGCGAGAAAGGCATCGATCGGATTGGCGTATTCACCTCCGACTTTTGCCGGTTCCGGATCCCGTTCCGAAAGGGTCGGT
>CALELC010000620.1 GCA_937904535.1 uncultured Planctomycetaceae bacterium | reverse complement strand
TCGTTTCAGACCGGATTGGCTTGCCAGCAGCTCAATCATTTCGCCGCGCGGAGCTACCCGGCTGCCGGTGACACTGATCAACTCAGTCGCGGTGATGTTCTGTGTAGGCGATAGAAACCGCTGCAGCAGGATGGAAGTCTGTTCCCAGCGAATGCCAAGGAACACGGCCATAGCCAGCAACGAGCCCAAAAGTGTTAGGGCAGCAGGCCGCAGAGCCACAAACGAGACGATCCGGTGAGGGTGCACCAGCGACTGCATGGCAACCGCCTCGTTCGCCACCTGTTCAAGCATTGACTGGGCGACGGGGGACCTCGGCGGGACGGAATCAGTCACGCTGGCGACTGTTGTCCAACGTTGCTGCAACTGAGGCACAGCGGCATCCACGAGACGGGCCGCATAGGCACGCCGCAGCGCACGCCGAATCGGTCCCGCAGCCACCAGGATCAACGTAATTCCCGCTGCAGTGAACGTCGAGACCGTCAACGTCAGGCGGACAACGGGATCGAACAGCGTCGCGAGCCAATCGATACTCATCGCGGCGATCATCGTTGCGAGCAACACCGCTCCCGCGATCGCAAGCCCTCGCATGGCGGCAAGCATCACAACACGTCGGCGCACCGCAGCGAGCTTTTGCTCGATGGCGGCCGGCAAAGGCTTCGATATCCTAGTCAACATGGTTGGATTGCCTTAGTGACAGTTCAGGAGCGAAGCGGGCCACCTTAGGACAGTCCGCGCCACTTGCGAATCGTCCATTCAATTTGCAAACATCCAAAGACGATCCACAGGTATTTCCATTGATCCCAAAGTGGTTTCCGCTGCGTCGCTTCGGTGATGACAGGTGTTAGATCGGTCAGAGCCAACACTTCGGAAACCGCCGTTGGTGGCAGCGATTGTCCACCGGTTAGATCGGAAATCTGGTTTGCCAGCACCCGGTTGCAGCGGATGTCAATCAATTCTCTAGGCAAGTCAGCGTGTACAGTAAAGGCGACGTCGGCGGCTCCCTCGGCGCCGAGCTGTCTTAAAGAAGACATGATGGCACCAGACGGCTGAGCGTGATAAACACCTGGTTTAGTTAAATGGAAATCGGCGGTGTAAACTCCTGGACGATCCGGATCCTGAGTCATCGCCAGCGCATGCTCTTCGGCACCCGATATCACTCGTAGCTCAAGGTCGTGTGCATCGACAATGGGTTCTCCTGCATCGCTATAAAGCTCCGTTTCGATATGGATCGGTTCCTCAGCTTGATATCGGGTCTTCTGACTACGGACGCGAACGAACTTAGACCCGGTCGCAAGATCCGCAGCAATGGCCCAGCGAAGTAGCTGGCCCCAAAAGCGGTAATGCAGTTGGTCCCCACGTAAGAAACGCAACCGGTAGCTGTCAGGCCCAGAAAGGTAAACCACGCGGCCGCGCCCGATCGGCTGCCAACAGAGAAACGTACTGTCTTGCCAGCCTGAGTCTGCGTTCATCGCGTGCCGCGGAACAGCGGCAATCAAATTTCTTGCGGTGGGCTTGGGTTTTCGCCACGTCGACATCTTGTGAAGCGGTGAGAAGCGGTTCACAAAATCCCAGGCGGCGCGCGTGGTCTGCTGGCTCTCCCCAATCATCAGTGCCACGTGCCGTAGACCTTCATCGGTGACATGAAATGCATATCCATCCGTGGGCTCGACACGATCGCTCACCGTTGCATCGATTGGACCTACTGGAAGAATGGCTTCGAGCGGGGAACCAACGTACTGCTGGGGCATAGCGTGATCACCAGCAATCATCACCAGCGTCCCACCGCGCTGTTGCAGATATTCAACCAATGCCTCCTGGGACGACGTGGAGAAGTGCTCGGGCGGCAGGTCGCCCAGAATCACCACGTCATACTGATCCCATTGGTCGGCGGTAACCGGAAGCGATTGACTTTCCTCGCGTCTCCCGGTGGCAATCAAGCGTGGGCGCAACAGGAGCTCGTCGCACTGGACTTTCGGATCTCGGCGAAACAGTTGTGCTAAATACCGAAACTCCCAACGAGGCAACTCGTCGGCGAGCAAGATATTAATATCGCTTCGCGTGACATTGACCTCGACGTTTTCTAGGTTGTTTTGGTCTGTCACTTCACCGTCAATCGGTTCGATTGCAACTTGAAATCTCTGCTCGCCGATCTCAGGCACCCTCTGCACGAACCTTACAGTCCGGCTGACAAAGTCGGAATCGATGACAACTTCGCGAAAATCGATCACTTCTTCGCCGGCGAGCAACTGCACCACACACCGTTGGTCTGCACACTGATAGGCTTCCAGGTGGGCTTCAATGATGATTTCGTCATTGCGCATCGCTACCGACGGAGCTTCAACGCCAACCACGGCAATGTCGCGAAGCCGGTGAGGGTTGCCGATCGGCACAACGTAGACCGGGGTGTCGGTGATGTTCGCGGCAACCTGAGCGGGATCACTGATGATGTTCTCTTGATCCTTAGCCAAACCGGTGTCAGGAACGTCTTCCGCTTGTTGAATGGAGGAATCGTTGTGATTGGCGTCGGTAAAGATGAACGCTGCGGCGATCGGTTGCTGTTGTTCCAGCCGCTGCAACTGCTGCAGCGCCGCGGAGAGGTTGGTCGCTGATTTCGATTGCTTGGGGCGGTCACTCCTGTCACTCGCGAGCAACAGACTTTCTCGCGCCCCGCTGGTGCCACTCATCGGACTCAGCGACCTATCAAACCGACTCCACTGCACGTCGACTTCATGGCCCAGCCGCTCCAACGTCGAACGTTGCAGGTTATCTAAGAAGTCGGCAACGCGCTGGATTCTGGATGATTGGCTCAGCTGAGTCCACTGGGACGGCGACTGCCGCGAAACCACGCTTGTCTCCAGTTGCGCCAGCAAATGAGCGAGTTCCTGAGTCAGATTGCGAGCGCTGACGATGCGAGGCTCGAGATCGGATAAGCTTTCCTGCCAGCCTGGTTGTGAGGGCACGCGGCGAGCGTCAAAGATTTGACACAGTTCGCTAAACGAGCTGAACTCAGCACTCCGCAGCATCGACGAAACCGCTTCAGCCAACTGCTGTGCCTCCTGCTGCGCCGCATCGTCATCAGTTAGTAATCGACGATCTTGGATTGCTGCGAGGTGCGATTTCGCGCTTGCGAGCGCCGCTTCGCTGGCCAAAGCATGCTGGGTTATCTGTGTTTCGCTGTGATAATCTGCAATCGCGGCAATGGCGGCGAGCAGTTCACGTTGCGCAATCCTCAAAGCCGCGACAGCCTGATCAGCCGCTTCGGTGGTGTTCAAGATTAAGGAACCCGGCGAAAGGGATGACGAGTCACTTGCTCCCCGAGCCGGCAAAACATCGCCAGCGATTGCCCACCGCAGTTCCTCAGCGGTTCCCATTGGATCCACTGCTGACATGCTGGCGCTGATATCGGTCATGATCACGACCGCTTTGCGAGTGGAAGTCGTCTGCGTGATGATGTTGGTTGGCGCGAGTAGCATCCACATCACAGCGGCCACCGCCAGCAACCGTAGTACACTAAATGCAATCGCCGTTTTAGGTCCTAATATCGATTGCTCCCGGCGGAGCGACCAAATAAAAACCCCCAGCAACAACAGTGATATGATGAACGCCAGCGGCAGACCGATCGGGCCATCAAAAGAGAGTTGTTCGGCAGTTTTCACATCCGTAGGATTCATCGCACCTCCTGCCTTTCTCCTACAGCCCATCGCGTCGCACCGCGTCCAGGGCTCGGAGGTGAGTGCAACTGGTTGCTGGATCTCGCTGGGGTTTTGGTATCAAGTTCAGATGAAAAGACTTCGGTGGTTTCAGTCAGTCCGCGAGAGCCGAAACGTTCGCGGGCCAACAGGCCGGAAAGAAGGAGTTCACCAGTGATCAGCGCAATCAAGCCGATCAGCAAATAAGGCCAG
>CALELC010000619.1 GCA_937904535.1 uncultured Planctomycetaceae bacterium | reverse complement strand
ATCCGGCCAATCGGCGATCCTGACGGTCATCATGGCTGACGGGTCGGCAAAGTCGGCAATCCTCGGTGAAGACGAGTTCCTGGTCAGCTCGAACGAGGCCGTTGTCCATGTGCTGCGAAACATCAGCACCTTGACCTTCCTCGACTCCGCCGATGAGTTGCTCGAAGAAGAGTATGGTGCCTATCGCAAGGCGGTTGATGAAGTCCTGGCCTCCGGTATGTTTTAGGCTGACCCGGCCAGCCGGCTATCGTTGACCTCCATCGGAGTCGCTTCGGCGACTCGTCAGCTCATGAGTTCGCACCACACCATCCGTTTGCATGCCGCATGGAAACGGATGGTGCCCGCAGCGGACGGTGCCGCGATGGAAAGCATCCGTGTGTCCCTGCCGGATGCCGGCTTGGCAAATTGTGAGGCTCCCGAATTAACCTACCGGCGGAGCTTCAATCTTCCCACCGGTTTAGAATCGCATTCGGTGGTGCTGCTGCTTTCGGAACTGCTTCCGCTGGCCCAATCCGTGCTGCTCAATGGTCAACTGCTGCCGCCGGATCAGGCAGGGCAAGTCGAGATCACCCCGCTGCTGCAGCCGCATAACGAGCTGCTGGTGACGCTCCAGCGAGACGCGTACCTCGCCGCCTCACGAGCCACAGCTAGCCTGCGGATCATCGAACCCGCTTGAATGCTTTGCTGGGTGTCCCGGCGTGAGATCGGACCAGCGTTTAGTCTTTGCCAGAACTGCTTGTGAACCTGCGGATCAGCCAGTCGCCCAGCGCCGGAAAGGCATGGCCAACCGCAACCAGGCCACGTAGATGTCCTGGCAGAATCACATCGCCGCGCCGTTGGCGGATGCACTGCAGCACGCTCGCCGCCACGCGTTCCGGCGGCAAGCCGCGCAGCTTTGCTCCACCGCCTGGCTTTTGAGCCGACGGCGGCGCGTCTGTACCGGTGTGCGCGTAGCGTGTCCCTGCATCGGCTCGCTGAATCGGTCCCGGACTGACCAAGGCGACGTGAACACCATACTCACGCCATTCCAGCCGCATTTGCTGGGTCAGGCCAGCCAAGGCATGTTTGGCGGCACAATATCCACCAAGATAACGAGCGCCCACTTTGGACGCTAATGATCCGATGTTAACGACCACACCGCGAGATTCTCTTAGCATCGACAACGCAGCCTGCGAACAGACAAGCGCCGAAGTCACATTCGCATCGATGAGTTCGATCAATCGTGCTCGCGTCAGCGAATCCGTGCGTCCGCGATCGCTCTGGCCAACACAGTTCACCAACACATCCAGTCGGCCAAAGTCACTCTGGATTTTCGAGAATGCCTCCGTCACCGACGTTTCATGGGTGACATCCGCGATCACCACTTGCACGCGCACTCCAGCCGAACGCGCCGTAGGTGCGAGTCTCTGCCCAGCCTCGGCCAACCGCTCCGCATCCCGCCCCACAATGATCACATCATAACGGGCGGCCAATAACCGGTCGGCAACAATAAGACCCAGCCCAGCGGAACCACCGGTAACCACTGCAACACCGACTCGTTGATTTGATAGATCCACAGACGATCAGACACCCAGGCACAAGGTGGTTCTCTTACAGCCGCTTACCTGAATGGTCATTGCGGGGCTGCTTCCATACGCGGTGCCGTAGCAGGGCTTGGACTAGCCCGAAACCGGCACACCACTTTGAGAATTAAACGTAGCCGGTGAGTGATTGGCTGTGAACCAGAGAGTCGGCCAACCTATAAACTTCTGTACGAGCCGCCCATGGGGGACGGCTCGTACAGAAGAAGCTCTGCCCTTATTTCCCGGCTTCGCTTTGAGCGCCTTCTTCGATGGCGAACAAGCGGTTGCGGTTGGCAATGAACAACGTGTCATTGGCTGCGATCGGAGTGGTATAAACCGCCGAGCCGACGTTGATCTCGTCGATCTGCTTCATCTCCTTCGAGACCTCGAAGATCGCGATATCGCCGTCTTCGTCACCGATGTAGACCCGGTCGCCAACGATCAATGGGCTGGCCCATGAGGCGGCGAACATATCGTAGGTCCAGTAAGCCTTGCCGGTCTTCGCATCGACGCAGTGCAACAGACCACTGAAGTCTGCCACGAACAGCAAATCATCTTTGATCGCGACCGTTCCGCAGGTGCGGTGCATCGTCTGCTCAAAGTCTTCTGGGTCGTTGCCGACATAATGCCACACGGCGGCCGAGTTCGGATTGTCTCGTTCGAGCTCTCCATCCTTTTCGACCATTGCCTGCAGCCGGCGGGGCGGCAAAGGCTTGGTCAAATCGTCCACATGGAACACCTGCGTGGGACTGACATCGCCTCGTTTGGTCGGATCGATGCACCACAGGTGCCCTTCGCCCTCACCGTGCTCCGGGTCTTCACCCACCGCCACATACACGAGTCCATCGTAAATGACTGGCGTGGCGATGATGTGGTTTCGCGTCGCTCGGCTGAGCGCATAGAACGAACCTTTCGGGTTGCAGTCGAACTTCCACAGCAACTTGGATTTCCCATTTTCACCCTCGGCTGCGAATGAATACAGCCAGCCGTCGCCGCCACCAAAGATGACTTGAGCGACACCGCCCAACACACCATAGGCGGGACTGGACCACTGGCCGTGCAGGATATTTCTGCCGGGGCTGCGGTCAGTCCACAGTACTTTGCCGGTATGGCGATCGATGCAGATAAAGCTCGGCGCTTCTTCTTGCGGAATGGTGATGTGACCTTCATCAACTCCGTTGCCGGTGCAGACAAACAACCTATCACCGACGAAGGTAACCGAGCATGAGCACATATTGTGCTGACTGACACCCAGCTCGGTCATCATATTGAACTTCCAGACGATATCGGCCTCGTCTTTGTTTTCATTGGGCTCGTCTTTATAAGGTCCGTTGTTTTCACCATCGTGAAAACCTTCGGAATCCAAACACACGATTTCGCCGCGGTTGGTCACGTACCACAGCAGTTTGCCATCGACCACCGGCGCCGTACAAATCCCCTGGTCAGGCCAATCGTGAACGCGCCCGGTCGGCAATTTTTCGTTGCTATGTTGCCATAGGAACGTGCCGTCTTTTTCGTCAAAGCAAAGCAGCACACCAAGGTCGACATTCGCCGGATAACGTTCCAGATAGCCTGAACCGTTGTTCGTACCGACGTACACCTTGCCGTTGGCGACAACCGGATTGCCGTAGGTTTCTGAACCCAGCGGCATCGACCAGCGGATATTTTCGCCAGTTTTTACGTCCCACGAAATGGGAACTTTCGATTCAGGACGGACGTTGTTACGCATCGGCGACCCGCCCCACTGCGGCCAGTCGTTCTTGCCAACATCCATCGTTTCAATGTGCTTAGCGGTCTCCGCGACCGGATCGAATCCATAGCTTTCGACTGCTGCCCCTGCTGACAACAGCAGCGACAAAGCAGTGAGTTTTGACAAACGTTTCATCGAAGTATTTCTAATATTTAGATTCATTGTGAATTGCAAATCGAGAATGAGGCCAGCGGGTAGCTTGCCTCCGAGCAGGGCTTAGTTCGGTGTGACCGTAACGTTGTCCACAAAGAACTCAGCAACGGTTGAGTTTCCGAACAATCCGGGACTTCCATGCAGGTTGGGCGTTTTGTCGGTTGCCTCGATCATCCAATCTTGCGGTTCCGCCTCGCCGCGCGGCCAAACCTTGCCGCGTAGCGTTACGCTGTCGCTGCCATTTTCCGCCTGGAACTTCATCGTGTACCAGGTTTTGGGTTTCCATGCGAAATCGACGGTCTCCGCAAACCGGAGTTCCAACCGCGAAGTCCAGGAACGGATCTGCAGCTTCTGCGCTCCTTGCATGTCGAGCGTGTAGCGCTGATTGATCAGGCCCATGTCGGGAAGCGAATCCGTGGTTGCCGGTCCCCGTCGATCGCTGGCGAAGAAGTCTGCCTGCATCGTGTAACCGCTCATGTCGGTTGGCCCGATCCAGGCTTGGCTACGGGTTCCCTTGGGAATCGTGCTCACTTTCACCAAACCCTTGCCGCCATCGGGCAACTCCTTCGGCTGGTGGCGGTAGGCCGCACCGGTCCATGTCACCGGTACCTTGCCATCCTCAAAATCAAACGACCAGGGAAGTTCAGGATAGACACGGAACCGACCGACGCTTTGCAACTCGCCGACTTTCGCGGTGAGGTACACCGCGCCGGGCAATTCGAGTTCCGGCACTTGATAGGTGCCGCTTTGAATCGTGCCACCACCGACGACTTCGAACTCGGCGGTGTCGACGAGCCCCAGTGGCTGCCCCGCGGCGTTGAACCCACGGACTTCAACCTTTGTCTCGTCGCCGGTTTTGGCGATCCATTCGGCGGGCGTCACGAGAATCTGTGCTAACTTCTCTGGTTGGTCACCACCGGACACCGGCTTCGGTTCCGGCAGTGGTGTCGGCTGGGACGAAGGCGACTTTTCACCGATGCAGTACATCGCCACGTTGGTGGGAATGTAGATGCGACCGTTGTAGGCGATCGGCGAACCAAAGATTTCACTGCCATCGGTGAGGCGGTTTTGCGATACGGTTTCCAGACCGTCTTCCGTCGGGCGGAAGATGTAGATGCGGCCGGTGTTCTCCGTCGCATAAATCTTTCCGTCGCCATACAGCAGCGACGAGAACATGATGCGACCGACCTTCTGCTTAGCAATCTCCTTGCCGGTCTTGGCATCGAGCACCAACAGCAAACCACCGTTGTCGACCGCATAGAGCCGATCGCCAACCTTCAGCGGCGTCGAACGTCCCGCCGAAAAAGAGGGAATCTTCCACAACAGATCTTCTTCGCGAATCTCGCCGGTGGTGTTGCCATCAAAGGCGAACAGCGCCCCAAGGACCGTGCGATCATAGGCGTTTTGTTCGGCGTGTCCGCAGTACACGATCCCGTTTTCATCGACCAGCGGCGTGGTGCTGATGCCGCGCGGCGATGCTTTGTGCTTCCAGATCACTTTGCCGGTGCGCGGCTGCACCGCGTAGACGTAGCCGTCGGCGGCACCAAATACCATCGCTTCTTGACCGCCCAAGACCGCAAACACCGGAGTGCTATAGGTGGTGTCCTCGGGCCGTGGCTCGGTGCTCATCATCCAAATCGACTTGCCCGTGCGTTTATCAAACGCCATGAACCGTTGTGCCGGCAACGCCGTTTCCGCCCAGCCGGTATGCACACCGCTGATGATCACCGTATCTTCATAGATGACCGGGAAGTTGGTCCGCCCGCCATAGGTGCTCAGCATCCCGTATTCTTCGAGCAGCGAATGTTCCCACACCACCTCGCCGGTTTCGCCGTTGAGGCACTGGAACAACCCACCGACGCTCAGCTTATAAACCTGTCCGGTCTCGGGATCGCCCACAGGGCTCGACCAGCCGACACGCTCGGCCGGGGCGTCACTGAGGAACACGTTATGAAACGATTCCCAGATGATTTCGCCGGTCTCAGGATTGAAGCATACGGTCTTCTCCCCTTCTTGCGTTGTTTCCGGATACGCACGGCAGATCGCGTACATCTTTCCGTTGACGACGATCGGGGTGCAGCGCGTGGCCAAGTCTTCACTGCGCCACAACACGTTCTCGCCGCGAGGCGACCATTTTTCTGGCAAGTTGGTTTGGTGGGCATGCCCGTCCATCGTCGGCCCGCGCCAATGGGTCCAGTCGCGTGGGCCCGTGGCCTGATCGCCTTCGGCGGCGAAGGCCCGGTGGGCAGGAGTCGTGACGACCAACGCTGCGGCCAACGCCAGCGCCGGGGTCACCCAAGTATTGAAAAACTTCAAGACTCGATTCTCAGTTGGGGTGAAGTAGCCGAGCAAATCGCTCATAAGTCTCACTTGTCGACTGCTGGGTAAGGAAGATGTGATGAGCCGGATTCATCACCAAGGTGGGCTTGCCATTCTAGCCGCCCCGGAGAGCAGGGGCGACCAGCCGACAGTTTTTCAGTGGCAAAATCAGCCCAAACGGCCCACACAACCCATCCTACAGCCCCCCAACGCCTGCCGCCTGCGACAGCTCCATCACAGAGTTTCACAGGGCGCACGTTATCGGAGAGCAGCCGAACGCGGCGCCCGCTGAGCGTCCACGAGCTCAATAGGCCCCGGAATCGCCATCGCTGGGCATTCGCCAGTCGCCGCGCGGCGACAAGCTGACCGAACCGACTTTGGGTCCATCCGGTACGCAGCTCCGCTTGTACTGGTTGGCGAAGAACCGTCTGAAGAACGTTTCCAACGCCTGCTCGATCTCGGCCGGCGAGTAGTCTCCATCGAACTTCGCGTGCTGGGCCAAGTACAGAATCTTCTCGCGCGTGAATCCGTAACGGACGAAGTGATACAGGAAAAAGTCATGCAGTTCGTACGCCCCGAGCACCGCTTCGGTGCTCTGCCGAATTTTTCCTTCCGCGTCAGGCGGCAACAATTCGGGTGAGATCGGCGTGTCGGCGATCCGCAGCAGCACCTCGCGGACGTCCGCTGGCGAGTCGTGCAGCGCCACGTGCCGCACCAAGAACTTGACCAGTGTCTTGGGGATCGATGTGTTGACGTTGTACATCGACATGTGATCGCCGTTGTACGTCGACCATCCGAGCGCCTGCTCGCTCATGTCCCCGGTGCCGAGCACAAAGCCATGACTCATCAGCAGGAAGGTCCGCAGCCGAGCCTGCACGTTTTCAAACACCAGGTCGGACGCCCCATCGGCCGTGGCGATCAGTTTCGCCTGCAACGAATCGACCGTCTCCTGCTCACTCAACTCGATCCCCAGCGGCCGATGCCCCATCGCACGGAACGTGTCCAGCGCTAACTGACGGATGTCGATCCGGCTGCTGCTGATTCCGAGCAGCCGCATCAGCTCCTGGGCGTTGTCATGCGTCGCGGCAGTGGTCCCGAAGCCCGGCAGCGTCAAGCCGAGGATTCGCGAGCGTGGCCACCCGCCGGCATCACAGGTGCGAACCGCCACCAACAATGCCAGTGTGCTGTCGAGTCCACCGGAAACACCGATCACCAGCGGCGACTGATTCGACAGCCGCGACAAGCGTTTGGCCAGCCCCGCTGCCTGCAACGCCAGAATCTCGGCGCAACGGCGATCGAGCGTCCCAGGAGCCTGCGGCACGAACGGACGGCCATTGATCGCCTGCTGCGGTTTGGTCGCGGCTAGAGTCTGCGGCTGGAGCGAAACCTCGACCTGACGGTACTTCCGCACGCTCAGTGGTCGACCGTCATCGAAGGAACTGGTCAGCCGGCGATCGTGCATGAGTTTCTGCAGATCGATGTCGGCGGTGATCGTCGTGGTATCGAGGACGTCAGGCTGCTCGCCATCGCCAACGTGCCGCGACTGACCCAGCAGCACCCCGTTCTCCGCGATTAGGCAATGCCCGCCAAACACCAGATCCGTGGTCGACTCGGTCGGCCCCGCCGACGCATAAGCGTACGCGGCGATGCACCGCCCGGACTGACTGAGAACCAACTCGCGTCGCCAGGCCGCCTTGCCGATCGTCTCGTTGCTCGCCGACAGGTTCAGCAGCACGTTGGCTCCGGCGAGGGCCTGCAAACTACTGGGTGGCACCGGGCACCACAGGTCTTCACAGATCTCGATCCCGATGACCGCATCGCGCCAACGAAACAGCAGGTCGATCCCGAACGGAATCTCTCGCTGTCCCAACCAGTCAAGATACGGAGCTTCCGAGCCATCGCCAGCACGAAAATGCCGCCCCTCATAAAACTCGCGATAGGTCGGCAGGTACTGCTTGGGCACAATCCCGAGCACGCGCCCATCACCGATT
>CALELC010000618.1 GCA_937904535.1 uncultured Planctomycetaceae bacterium | reverse complement strand
CTCGCGATTCCGAAGACGACCGCGGCGCGGACCGCCGCACCGCCGATCGCGACCCCCAGCCTAACGCGGCAGCATCCAGGGATCAGCTAGCCGAGCCAAACGTCGAGTCCGGCCCTGAAGAGAGCCGTGAAGCCGAACGTGGCAGCCATGGCCAAGCCTCGAATGCTCAAGCCGATGACGGCCAAACCAGTGGCGACCCAGCAGGCGATCACCCGCAGGGCAGCGACCAGGCCAGTAGCAGCCAGGATAGCAGCGGCATGGCGGACATGGCACTGTCCGTCACCCGCGAGGTCAGCGCGTTTGCCGGTCGCTTCTTCGTGACCACCTTCGGCATGCTGACCAACCTCGTGCTGATCGTGATCGTCGGGATGTACCTTGCCGCGTCGCCACGGGCTTACACCCAGGCACCGACGTACTTGTTTCCGCCGCGTGTGCGACCGGACGTCGAACGGATTTTGCGGATCTCGGGCGAAACCCTGTGGCGTTGGCTGCTGGGCCGACTGTTCTCGATGAGCGTTTCTGGGATTGGCGCCGCCGTCCTGTTGTATTTGTTTGGTGTCCCCTCAGCGCTGGTGATCGGGATTTTGACGTTCCTGCTCGCGTTCATCCCCAATATCGGCCCGCTGCTATCGATGGGGACCGCGATGTTTTTCGCGCTCCCGCAGGGTCTGTCGTCGGTTGCGATCGTGATCGGTGTGCTCAGTTTTTTTGAGCTCCTGGAAAGCTATGTGGTGACTCCGCTGGTGACCGAGTACCAGGTCAGCTTACCGCCGGCCCTGGTGATTTTCTTTCAGGCACTGATGGGCCTGACACTCGGATTTATCGGTCTGACAGTCGCAGCTCCCGTGCTGGCCATCGCCGGAGTGCTGTTCAAAGAGGTGTACCGCAAGAAGTTGCTGCAAGAAGCCGATGTCGATAATCGTCCCTGGAGCGAGTGAAGTGCCGCGGTCCGAGCTGCGTGAGGCTAGCGTTGCGAGCCTTGCGGAAATCGGGTGTTGTAGGGCATAATCCCGCTTTGCCGATCACTAGTATCCAGTTCTTTCACGCGATTCGATTTCCGCCATGGCCAAGAGCAAGAAAAAAGCCGAGACCGTATTCCTCGTCTGCCAGGAAACCGGCGACTACAACTACGCCATTGTCCGCAAGCCCGGCGGCGAGAAGTTGCAGTTGAAGAAGTACAGCCCACGGCTGCGCAAGCACACCCTGCACCTGGAAAAGAAGAAATAAGTTTTCAGGCCGAGCGGCGGATACATCGCGGAGCGCGGGATGCGGAAAGCATGGCGAATTCTGCCTCACGATGCTGGCCGCGTCGAATCGCTGATGCGCACTGCCGGCGTTCCGCCGGTGGTCGCCCAACTGCTGGTGAGCCGCGGCGTCTACCGTCCCGATGACGCCCGGCTATTTCTTGATTCCAAACTGATCGGGCTCCGCGATCCCTCGGAATTGCCGGGGGTTACCGCAGCTACAGAGCTGATCACCGAAGCGATTCGCAGCAAGACGCCGATCACGATCTACGGCGACTACGATGCCGACGGGATCACGGGCGCTGCCATTCTGGTCAATGGCCTGCGGCTGCTGGGTGCAGACGTCCACTATTTCGTCCCCAACCGGCTCGAGGATGGGTACGGCCTGAGCGTCGCCGGAATCGAGCAACTGCACCGCCGCGGTCGCCGAATGATCATCTCGGTCGACTGCGGCATCACCAGTGTGGCGCAAGCGGAATTGTGTCGCCGCTTGGGAATCACGCTGATCGTGACTGACCACCACGAACTCGCTGAACAGCTTCCTCCGGCCGCCGCGATCGTCCATCCCCGGTTGCCCGGCACCTGCTATCCCTTCGGCGAACTGTGCGGATCCGGCGTCGCATTTAAGTTGGCCTGGGCTCTCTGCCAGCAGGCCAGCGGCTCGACCAAAGTCACCGAGCCGATGCGCAATTTCCTGATGCAATCGCTCGCGCTGGCGGCCATCGGCACGATCGCCGACGTGGTTCCGCTGCTCGACGAAAACCGCATTCTCGTGCATCACGGCTTGCGCTCGCTGCGTGCCAATCCTTTGCCGGGACTGCTCGAGTTGATGAAGCTGACCAAGCTCGACCGCAAGTCCAATTTGCTCAGTGAAGAT
>CALELC010000617.1 GCA_937904535.1 uncultured Planctomycetaceae bacterium | reverse complement strand
TGCAGTTCCTCGACGAGCACCGGCACGATTTCTGGGCCGACCTTTAGCTCGACGACAAACCGTTTGCCCTTGGGGATCGCCGCCAGCACTTCAGCAAACGTCGGGATCGGCTCGCCGGTGAACGCCGGGGCTTTCCACTTGCCGGCGTCGAGCTGACGGAGTTCTGCGAGTGTCGACTGGGCGACGATCTTCTTGATGCCGGTGGTCCGCAAGGTGTCGGCGTCGTGGATGCAGACGATTTGGCGGTCGGCGGTGAGATAGAAATCACCTTCGACCGCGTCGGCGTCTTGTTCCCAGGCCAGCTTGAAAGCGGCCAAGGTATTTTCGGGCGCGTCATGCGAAGCACCGCGGTGGGCGGTAATCATCTGTGCCCACCCGGTACCTGTCATCGCCAACGTCGCCCAGATCGCCGCACACCTCAAGACCATCGAACTGCTCATCGTCATTTTGCCTTCACGGAAACAAACGCCATCCGCATCGCGTGCAGCGCCTCGGAAATCATCTTCGACTCGTCGTCGCTCAAGTTACCTTTGGTCTTTTCACCGAGCAACTCGAGGGTATCGATGAAGTACTTCGCGAACGGCTTGTTGACGGCACCGAGCTTGCCGTCGGGGCCTGGCAGTTGGCCGAGCGCCGCCATTGCCTGAGTGAACAGCATCGTGACCAGCATTTCAAAGGTGGCCGGCGGCGGTGTTTCGGCGCCGCCGGTCTTTCCCGTTGCAGTCGGTTCGGTCGGCTCGCTCGCTGGAGCTTCCGTCGTGGCGGTACCGCCCGCGGCCTCAGCCGCTTTGGCGGCTGCCGCCGCGGCTTGCTTCTCCTTTTCTACCTGCGCTTTCCAATCGTCGTCGACAATGATCTTGGGTGCGTCTGGGGAGGGTTCGCTCATCGATTTACTCACGATCCAGGAATGGAAACGAAAGGAAGTACGCTTGGAGAACCTGGAGCACGCGCAGCGGCGGCAGTGTCACACCGTGGCTGATGGCCGGTTAGGTTCCTGTGGGCTGTGCGGCAACCGGGTCCGAATCGCTGCGACGCAGGTGCCGATCGATTGCTGCTCGAACGAAACCAGCAAACAGCGGATGGGCCTTGAGCGGTTTGCTCTTGAACTCGGGATGGTACTGCACGGCGACGAACCACGGGTGGTTGGGCAGTTCGACAATCTCGACCAACTTGCCATCAGGGCTGGTACCGGAGAACTGCATCCCGGCCTCGATGAACTGCTCGCGGTACACGTTGTTGAACTCATAGCGGTGGCGATGGCGTTCGTCGACCGCCTCAGTCTTATAGGCGCTGGCCGCTTTGCTGCCGGGAGCCAGTTTGGTTGGCTGGCTGCCCAGACGCATGGTCCCGCCGACTTCGGTCACGTTGCGTTGTTCGTCCAGCAGGCAGATCACCGGGTGCGGCGCGTTCTTGTTGAACTCGGTCGAATGAGCACCCTGCAGGCCCACCACCGAACGCGCGTAATCGATCACGGCGCACTGCATCCCGAGGCAAATCCCAAAGAACGGGATGCCGCGTTCGCGGGCGAACTGAATCGCTTGCACCTTGCCTTCGACGCCGCGTTCGCCGAAGCCGCCGGGGACCAGGATTCCATGATATCCGGCTAGCAACCGTTCGGCGCCTTCACGCTCGATGTCCGATGACTGAACGCGGCCGACACGAATCTGGGTGCGGTGATGCATCCCGGCGTGGTCGATCGCTTCATAGATCGACTTATAAGCGTCTTTGTGCTCGGCGTACTTGCCCACCACCGCAATCGAAATCTCGTGCTGAGGGTTGCGCAAGTTGTGCAGCAAATCGGTCCAGGGCGTGATGTCGAGCGTCTTGGCCGCAGTCAGGCCGAGCTTTTGCACGATCAGCTCGTCGAGTCCGTTGTCGACCAGCGACAGCGGTACTTCGTAGATCGAGAAATCTTTGTCCTTTTCCTCGATCACGGCGCTCGGAGCGAGGTTGCAGAACAAGGCAATCTTTTCGCGATCATCGCGGCTGATGCTGTGCTCGCAACGGCAGACCAGCACGTCGGGCTGAATCCCGATTGCCCGCAACTGTCCGACGCTGTGCTGCGTCGGCTTGGTTTTGAGCTCATCGGCCGCTTTCAAATACGGCACCAGCGTCAAGTGCATGTACAGGCAATTCTCGCGGCCGATGTCGATCGCGTATTGCCGAATGGCTTCGAGAAACGGCAGGCTTTCGATATCGCCGACCGTGCCGCCGATCTCGGTGATCACGACATCGACATCGGGACCGCCCATCCGGCGAATCACCGATTTGATTTCGTTGGTGATATGCGGGATCACCTGTACGGTCTTGCCCAGGAACTGCCCTTTGCGTTCCTTCTCGATCACCGACAGATAGATCTGGCCGGTGGTGTAGTTGCAGTCGCGGGTCAGTTCGCCGGCGGTGAAGCGTTCATAGTGACCGAGGTCAAGATCGGTCTCGCTGCCGTCGTCCAACACGTACACTTCACCGTGTTGATAGGGACTCATCGTCCCAGGGTCGACGTTGATGTACGGATCGAGCTTCTGCATCCGCACGCGTAAGCCGCGGCTTTCCAGCAGCATTCCAATCGAAGCGCTGGTCAGTCCCTTGCCAAGCGAACTGACCACCCCACCGGTAACAAAAATGTGTTTCGTCATGGGCATGAATCTTACCTTCGATTCGCAAGGGAACGAGGGGACAGGGGATGGATTCCGTCGCCGCGGCCTGGAGGAGCAACTCGGAATCCTACATTTCCGTTATCGGTTCCCCAGTTCCCGCTGCCGATCCACCTTCCATAACAGTCAAGCTCTCCGTGTTGGTTTACCTGAGTTGAGATGATGAATCACCCTGATGATGACGATCCCCAAGCCGCGGCTGACGCCAACGAGCTGCCACCGCCGCGCACGGCGGAACTGCGAGCGCTGCAGGTTGCACACGATCTGCCGGCCGAACGTATTTTGTGCACCACGCTCGGTCGCGGCCAGGCCGCGGCGCAGCTAGCCGCAGAACGTCCCTCGGCACAGACCGTCTGCTGGTTTCTGGATCAGTACCAACAGCGGTTGGCGATCGCTGCTCAGCCGCCGCGCGACAACCTTAGTTTTGTCTGCACCGCCGATGCTCCCGAGGGCGATTTCGAACTGGCGGTGATTCCGCTGTCGTTCCGCGGGGAAGCGGAACTGGCGCGCGACGTGGTCCAAGAAGCCTTCGCTCGACTGAAGATGGGCGGCCGTTTGGTCGTCGCGGTCGATAACCCACGGGATCAGTGGCTGCATACGCAATTGCGAGAGATGTTTCCGAAGGTCACGGTCGTCCCGGGCGACGATGCCGCAGTATACGTCGTGCCCAAACGCGGGCCGCAGCGGAGGTCACGATCGCTGCGGTGTCAGTTTTCCTATCGCGATGGGCCGCGACTCTTGCAAGCTGTGACTCGGCCGGGAGTGTTCTCGCATCGCCGGCTCGACCCGGGCGCACGGCAACTGATCGATGCCGTTCCGCCGCGGCCTGCCGATGCGCCGCTGCCGCGGATCATTGACATCGGCTGTGGGGCAGGTGTCGTTGGGATCGCCTTGACTGCTCGCCACAGCGAATCGCAAGCGGTGCACTGTCTCAGTCTCGACAGCCACGCGCGGGCGATCGAGTGCACCGCCGCCGCGGCGCAGCTCAACTCGCTTCCAGGTCTTGTGGCCAAACTCGACAGCAGTGGGACCTGCGACGAACCCGGCAGCTATGACATTGCGGTCGCCAACCCACCGTACTATGCCGATTTTCGGATCGCACGACTGTTCGTCGACACCGCTGCCAAGGCGCTCCGCCCCGGCGGGATGCTGTACTTAGTGACGAAGCATCCGGCCTGGTATCAGGAAAATCTGTTTCCGTTCTGGCGCGATACGGAGATCCGGCCCAGCGGCAGCTACTTCATCGTCAGCTCACGCCGGGGATGAATCGTAGCAACTGGCGGGCGGTCAAATTGCGCAGGGCGGTGAGCTCGGCGTGATTCGGTATCAGGCCACGCTCGCTCGGTTGGGCCGCTGGAAAAACATCTGGCTACCGGCCAAACTCGCCCGGCGCCCGTCGAAAGTCGCCCGTCGAAAGTAAAGGGCATTGCAACAGGCGAGGTACGGCAGCAGGCTGAGGCCTGAACTCAAACGGGGGGCATTAGCCTTTGGTGGCTTCCTCTCGCTGGCGGCGGTGCAGGTGCAACTTGATCGGCACCTCGGAAAACGGCAGATGGTCGCGAAGGATCCCCAGCAGGTACCGGCGGTAGTCCTGCGTGAACGCTTTGGGCTCATTGCACATCAGCACGATGGTCGGTGGCTGTGTGGCAACCTGCGTCGCGTAGTAAATCTTAGGCCGGCGGTTCTGGTACATCGCCGGCGCATGCTGCTGGACGGCCGCCTCGATCAAGCGATTGAGGGTGCTGGTCGAAACGCGTTCGCGCGATTGCTTGAACAGCATCGTGCTGTGGTTGAGCAGCGTTTTGACGTTCTTGCCGGTTTGGCCGGTGATGAAACCGATCGGCGCATAGGACAGTGTCGGGAACTCGTGACGAAGGTACTTCACCCAGCGGTCCGTCGGCACGGTCCCCATCAACAGGTCCCATTTGTTTACCACGAAAATACAGGGCTTGTGATTCTCGATCACGTAGCTCATCAGTTGCTTGTCGACGCGGCTGATCGTGTCGGAAGCATCGAAGAACATCAGCACCACGTCGGCGCGGCGGATGCTCCGCTGGGCACGGTGACTGCCGTAATATTCGAGGTCGGTCTTCATGCTGGTGCGTTTTCGCAGACCTGGCGTATCGATCGCCAGGAATGTCTGACCATCCAGTTCAAACCGCACGTCGACGCTGTCGCGCGTCGTACCCGGGACCTCACTGACGATCATCCGATCGGTCTGCGCCAGCGTGTTCACGAACGTGCTCTTGCCGACGTTACGGCGACCGACGATCGCCACTTTCATCTGCGGTTCGGCGATCGCTTCTTCGGAACTGCGTTCCGGCAGGCGATCGATAATCAGGTCCAGCAATTCTTCGCGATTGCGGTTTTCGCGAGTGCTGACGTGGATCGGCAAGCCGCGACCGAGTTGGTGGAAGTCGTTGGCGGTCGCATCGATAT
>CALELC010000616.1 GCA_937904535.1 uncultured Planctomycetaceae bacterium | reverse complement strand
CGGCGGCTCGCCGCTCGCTCGCGGAACTCAGGTGCTGAACCATCGCCTCCCGCTCCTGCGCTGTCGGCCGCCGCGTCAGGACGCACTGGTACAGCATTTCGACCACGTTCTGCGGATCAGCAGTCTCCGCTCCGACGGCGTCGAGCACGTTGGGACGAGCCGTCAATTTGCGACGCACATCGTCGCCATTGATCAGCAGCAGCGACTGGCTCAAGGAGGGGGCCGTTGAACGTTCACACTCACAGGACAACAACCGGTCTGGCTTTCCGAAGACGCGCAGAAAGCCGTCACGTGGCATGCCGGGATGCCGCACCGCCCGTCCCAGACCGACCGCGCGGCCTTCCGATTCCAACGTTGTCAGCACCTGCGTGGCATCGCTCACGGCGTCGAGCAGCACCTCGGCGGACATCCGCCGCAGCGGGTAACCAGCGAACACCGCCGCCGCTTCGAGCTCTTCATCGGTCGCTTCTTGAGACACGCTGTGCCGAGCAAATGCGTCGCTGCTAAGGATTTCCCGCATCAGCGTGCGCGTCGAGTATCCGCTTTCGATCAGCCGGTCGGTGATGTATTCCAACAATTCCGGATTGCTGGGCGGATTGGAGATACGGAAATCGTCCGGCGGATCGACGATGCCCCGGCCCATCGCCTGAGCCCACACGCGGTTGGCCATGTTTCGTGCAAACGCACGATTGTCCACAGTGAGCCACCGGGCGAGCTGCTCGAGCGGATTGCCGCCAACTCGCGACGGTTCATCGCTGGCCCAACCCAATTGGTCGAGCGGCTTCGGATCGACCTCCTGCGACCGTCCTGGATGGTGAATTCGCGGTTGGCGATCTCGGAGCGAAATGATCTCGTCGCCGGAAATGATGTGTTTGTCCAGACCATCCCGCGGCTGGTTGTCGATCTGCTCGCGCTCCAATGTGGTGAAGTAGGCCGCCAACCCGTAGTAGTCGTCTTGCTTCCAGGTGTCGAAAGGATGGTTGTGGCAGCGAGCACACTGAATCCGCACGCCGAGAAACACCTGGCTCAGTGCCTCGGCGGCGACCTCGGGCTCGCGGTGCGTGCGGTGAAAGCTTGCCGGCGGCGATTCAAAGGTGCTGCCGATCGTCTCGATTAATTGGCGGGTGATCTCATCGAGCGGCGTGTCAACTGCGAACTGGCTGGCGAGCCAATCGTTCCACTGCTTTGCCCCCTCGAGGCTCATCACCTTCGGTTCGTTTCGCAGCAGATCGCTCCAACGCAGTGCCCACAAATACGCATATCCATCATCGAACAGCGCTCGGTCGACCCACCGCTGCTGACGATCCTGCGGCGGCTCGGCGAGAAATTGCTGCAGTTCCTCGGCTGTCGGCAGTCGGCCCGCGACTGTCAGAAACAGGCGTCGCAAAAAAAGTTCCGGCTCGACCGCAGGCAAGGGTTCCAACCGCAGTCGCTCCAGCCGTTGCTCAATCAACTGATCGATACGCGTGGAATCTCGGATGGGCGAGTGGGGTTGCGACGCACCGGTGGCTAGCTCGGCCGTTCCCTCCGCAGCGTTTTGCTCCGATTGCAAAAACACGATCCGCGACTGCGAACGACCGTCGAGGTACGACACGGAAATCGAAACATCGACCGGCCGCTGGGCCTGCACCCAGCCACCCTCACTGACCGTTACACCAGCGGGAACACTCGGTTCGTAACGGGCCCAGCGACTGACATCTCGGCGGGTTCCATCGGCGAACTCTGCGATCACCACCAGATGCTGCGTCCGGTCCTCGGGCAGCAACCAGGCCTCTGCAGGATACACCTCCAGGTGCTGCACACGCTGCGCTGTTCCCACATCCAAAGACGCACGGTTACCTTGAGGAACCGGGGTCGACTCGTCCCACTGTGCCCCTGCGGCGATCCACCGCTGCATTACTCGGTAGCCGTCCGAGTCAGGCGGTAACCGGACGCCGCCGCGGTGCGCCAGCTGGCCCGCAGGCTTCCGCAGCAGCAGGCTATTCTCGGCATGGAACCAATCGATCCGCCGGCCTGCTGAGGAACGCGTGATCGAAGCAAAGTCGAACAAGGGATCGTCGCCACGGAGACTGAGCCGCAGCCCTCCTTTGCCGTGGAGATTGCCATGACACGTGCCAAGGTTGCAGCCGCTCTTGGACAGCACGGCAGAAACCTCGGTGGCAAACGCCGGCACCTGGGGAACGATGCTCTCGACACGCACAACAGCTGTCGCTTGAAACCCCCGGTACTCGGCAGTGATCTGTGTCTCTCCCTCGGGTCCGACAGTATGCAAATGCGCCCCGTCGCCAAGCTGTGCGACCGCCGGGTCGGCAACCCGCAGTTGTAGTTCCGGGACATTCGTGAGGTCTTGCTGAGTGCCGTCAGCACGGTGCAGCGAAACCACAAAATTTGCGGGATAATCTGCTGTCACGACGAGCGTCTCGGGCGAGATCGAGATGCCGAGGATCGCGCGATCGCTCGCAGCCTTGGAAGCGGCTACCACCGCTGTTTGTCTACTCGCCTCGGCGTCATGTCCTGCGGCATATGCGCCCGGACGAGACAACTCGAAGCACAGCACGGCTGACACCAGCGTCAGCAACCATACCGTAGTGCGATTACGGGAAGTGAGCATGGCGGGAGTGCCAGGTAGGCGGAGCGAGGTGGGAGTCGGGCAGGAGACGAACAAACGTCCCCGCACGATCAAGCGCGCACGCGGACTTCGGTTCAGCGGCACAGTATACTGCCTTCGGTGGGGCTCTGCACACCAAGATCAACCCTTCCGGCGGACACGCTGCCTGCACCGACCGCCGCGCCCGCCGCGCTCACTCACCTTCCTCCGCGCCCACTCGCCACACCGCCTTCCGCTAAAACGATCCCTATTTGCATCCCGCCACTGGACCATCGCTCATGTATCGCCTGTTCCGTGCCATCCCAGCTACCGTTCGTCTAGCTGTCGTAGTGGCCACAACGCTGGGTGTCCCTGTTCGCGGTGAAGAGGCGACCGACTTTCGCACCAACGTCGCACCGCTCCTGATCGAGCACTGTCTGGTTTGTCACGGCGGCGACGAAGTCGAAGGCGGCTACGATATCAGTACCTTGGCGGGCCTCAGCAGCCCCGGCGACTCCATGATCGCGCCCATCGTTGCCGGTGATCCGACGAGCAGCGAACTTCTGCAGCGACTGGTAACCGATAACGCTTCGGAGCTGATGCCCAGCGGCGGGCCACCACTCGGTGCCGGCCAAATCGATGCGGTTTACCAGTGGATCGCCGCGGGGGCGGTGCTGCCGGATTCTCCCCCGGAGACGCGGCTGATCGATCTGCTCGAGGTCGAAGAGGATTATCCGCTCCCGCCAACCGTGTATCCTCGGCCGATTCCGGTCACCGCTGCCGCGCTGACCGCGGACGACACCGTCCTCGTTGGCGGTTACCGTGAGCTGCTGCTTTGGCCCCCGGGACACACCACAGCACCGCAGCGAATTTCCGGCTTCGGCGATGCGATTGCCTGCGTCGAAATCAGCAGCAAGCAGCGGATCGCCGTCGCTCATGGCACTCCAGGCCAGCGTGGCGAGGTCACCGTGGCAAGACTGGCTAATCAGCAGCTTGAGAGCCGCCATGTGGTGTTCCGCAGCAACGATCTCCCAGCAGACATCGCGTTTTCACCTGCGGGAGATTTCCTTGCCATCGCCACTCTGGCGGGCGAGTTGGTGGTGCTCGAGTTGCCTAGTGAAGGACCAGAGAGAGGTGGCGAACCGGCACCCGTCGCCAGCAGCCACACCGACCTACCGCGGCGGCTGAATCTCAATCTGCATGCCGATGCGATTACCGCGGTCGCTTGGTCGGCTGATGGCAAAGAGTTGTTGACCGCATCGCGTGACCGCACCGCTCGCGTGACCCGACTGGACGATGGCCAGTCAACAAGCAATTTCACGATGCACGATCGAGCCGTCCACGGAGTCGGACAGATCAAATCCGGCACCGTCACCCTCGACGAGACCGGAACGCTGCGGCTGTGGTCGGCAGGCAGCCGCACCGCGCGGATCGAGCGGCCACGGGTCAGTGATGCGGCGCTTGGACTTCTGCGGTACCAGGACACGGTACTCGTGCCTTCCAGCCACACGGTAGCACGGCTGATCGTCGAGCAAGTGGAGCAAGAAGATGGTACGGATGAGAACGGCAAGCCCAAAAAACGCCGCGTGCCCCGCTGGAAGGCGCTGGCCCCGCTCGAACTGGGCGCTGACGATCCGATCGTGTCGCTGGCGGTGTCGGCAATGGGAACGGTGATCGCCGGCACTCAGTCTGGACGAATCTACCGCTGGGACGCTGGGGCGACGACCGACCAGTTGGAGCCCCACGCA
>CALELC010000615.1 GCA_937904535.1 uncultured Planctomycetaceae bacterium | reverse complement strand
GCCCGGCGATGACGGCAAGCCGCGGCTGGTTGAATCCACCCGCCGCAGGAACGTCGCAATCTGCGCGAGCACCCGTGCTTCGGGATTGAGCGTCCGGGGATCCTGACGCTGCGAGGCCGCGCGATTGGCCAAAGCGACTTTGAATCGCGCCTGCTCGCCGGCAGTGACATCAGTGGTAGCCGCCGGAACATCGCTCAGCCGCAGCACATCAAGGGTTTTGGCCATGACCGCGCCAGGTGCTGCTGGTTGCTGCACAGGAGCCGGCGGTTGACTGGCCGGTGGTCGCCACGACCAGGCGACGCCGCCAATCAGGAGTCCAACGGCTGTAGCGGCGCCGGCTGCCCAGACAAGCTTGATCGGAACCGATTTTTTTCGCGCTGCCGTCCCACCCTGCCCTGCTTTGCCGACTGCTTTAAGCGGTACGCGTGCCTTGCCCGACAGTTCAGGCTCAACCACGATCCGCGTTATGGCCTGTGCTTGCTGCTGGAGTTCTGCGGACACCTGCCGCAGCGCCTCGCCGAGTACTGTCGCCGAGCGGTAACGGTCGCGGGGCTCCTTACTCAGCAGCCGCATGATCAGGTCAGACAGGGCCGCAGGCACGCCCGGATGGACTTCGTCGGGACGCCGTGGCTGATGGGCGAGGATCCGGATCAACTGCTCGGGCAAGGTGGGGGCTGGCAAGGGCAATTGTCCGCAAGCGAGCTGATACAGCACCACACCGAGACTGTACAAGTCGCTGCGATCGTCCAGCGGCTCACCTCGGGCCTGTTCCGGCGAAAGGTATCCGGGAGTGCCGATCACCGATCCCCGCGCGTCGGCGGGATCGATGGGACCGGCTGCCAAAGCGAGCCCAAAGTCGAGCACTTTAGCGCGGCCCGAGGGTTCCTGGATCCAGATGTTGCCCGGCTTGATGTCGCGGTGAATGATGCCGCGCTCATGAGCGGCCGCTAAGCCGCTCACCAATTGCAGCGCCGTCTTCAAAATCCAGTCGGCCGGTTGCGGTGTGCCATCGGCAATCCACTTCTGCAGCGTCGCCCCCTGCAGCAGTTCCATCGCCATGAACGGGATTCCGCCCGTTTCGCCGACTTCAAAGATCGTCACCACATTGTCGTGATGAACCGCCGCCACGGCACGAGCTTCGTCGAGGAATCGCTGGCGGCTGTCGGGACGCGATGAGAACCGCTTGTTCATCACCTTGAGCGCTACCTGTCGCTGCAGACGCACATCTTCAGCAAGCAGCACATGCCCCATCCCACCTTTGCCAAGCTTCCCGAGCACGCGGTAATGCCCGAGCCAACCGAGTCCGTCGGTCGGTTCCTCGATCGAGTGCTCGACGGGATTCGGGTCGCTTGACATCAAGGGCCTACTGTCGCATCAACCACTGGTGGACAACGTAAATGACAGATGCAATCGACTCACCGCTGCAATTGGCGGGCACGTCTTGCATCGTATGCCAATATTGCGGGGCGCCGATCCCCGGACGCGGATAGTCAAAGTCGATTAAATCAATCGTCGGGATGCGAGCGATTTGGTTCAGCGGCAGGTGATCGTCGCGGATTTCGTGCCGAATCCGTGGAACAAACGCATCGACCTCTAGCGAGGCGGCGGTGGCAAACACCGCTTTGCACACGTCACGCGCATAATTCCAACTGTTGCGTTCGTAGTAAATCTTCAGCTCTTTGTCGCCGATCATGTCCAGTAGCACCCCGGCGCGATAGGGAACCGCTGGCGGATTGGCTAGATAACTCCGGGCAAAATAGGTCGAGCCGAGGAAATACTCATCACGTCCTTCTTCGTAAACCAGTTCCTCGCCGTCAAACAACACGATGTCGATACCCACATCCTGTGGCAGGCGGTCCACGTGATTGGCCAACTCCATCAGCCCGGCGACCCCGCTGCCCCCGTCGTTCGCGCCGACAAACCGTCCCCGCGGATTGACCGGATCACGGTCCGGAAAGGGCCGCGTGTCGTAATGAGCGCAGAGCAAAAAGCGTTTGGGACGCTGCGGATGCCAACGGGCGATCACGTTCGCCAATTCAACTGCCTCGCCCGACTGGGGGTGCCGAACCTCAAACCGCTGCAATTCCACCGCCGCCCCGCGCTCTTCAAAGAAGGTTGTCAGGATCTCCTGCTGGCGGCGCATCGCCGGGGTGGCGCTGGGACGCGGTCCGAGCTCGCAGATCTGCAGCAAATAACCAAACGCGCGCTCCGCATCGTAGGGAGCTGGAATAGCAACCGCGGCCGGTGCAGCCGAGTTCTCCTCCCGCTGCGGCCAGGGGAACACCAGGAGAATGCCGATCGCTGTGATTAGCGCTAGCACCCCGCGCACCACCCAGACCGCCGCCGCCCGGCCCCCGGCCGGCGATCGTCCCGGAGCGACATCCGCCAGCGGCGACGACTGATGAGAACTCATTGCTGCGGTCATCTATCCACCATCCCGTGCAAACTCACCTCGGCCGAACACACCCATCTTATCAACCTCCCCTCTCACCCGCACCGGCACCCGCGTCGATCACTCCACCGCATTCCGGCCAAGCCCCAATACCCCGAAAATTCCAAAACTGACTCATCTGTCTCAGTTTGTCGAAATCGCCCAGTTTGCCTAAGAATCACCGCTCGGCTGACCGATTTCAGCCTTGGCTCACACACTCATGCCAGAAACCAACCGGATGCGAACAATTTTTAACCAAAACTCCTCATTAGCCGTTGACCGCCGTGGCGCGCGCCGATAACTTTTCGCTTCCTCCGACCGAGGAGATTGTCTTACCTGTTGACCGCATGGGTGTCTCTTGACGACCGGAACGAACGAAGTAATCCGCATCCGCATGGAAGCGTACGACCATTCTGTGCTTGATCAGAGCGCTGCCGAGATCGTCAATACGGTCAAGGCGACGCACAGCGAAGTGCATGGGCCGATCCCCTTGCCGACGCGGGTTGAGCGATACACAGTTTTGTCGAGCCCGTTTATTGATAAGAAGGCTCGGCAGCAGTTTGAGATTCGCACCCACAAGCGTCTGATTGACATTGTGCAGGCGACGGCCAAGACGATCGAGGCGCTCAATAAGCTGAGCTTGCCGGCCGGGGTTGATATTAAGATCAAGGCGTCGGCCCGCTAGGCTCGCGCTGCGAATTTCGTGTAATTGTTTTTGTCGGCTCCCGCGTGGGGTGTCGGCGTTTCCGGCGGCCCTGTGGGTCGCTAGTAAATCAGTATACAACGGTTTCCTATCGAACGGACGTCTGCTCGATATCCCTACTCGTGGCCGCAGGGTCGTTGGGTCTGGATCGGGCGGAAACCCCAAGGTTGAAACTGCTATTACCTTCACCGGATGAGGCGTCTAACGATGTCGCGCGGAATACTTGGCCGTAAGGTCGGGATGACACAGGTTTATCGCGAAGACGGCACTGCTGTTCCGGTCACGGTCATTGAGGCCGGGCCCTGCAGTGTGCTGCAGGTGCGTGACCTGGATCGAGATGGCTACGAAGCAGTTCAGTTGGGGTATCTTGACAAGCCGCGTCGGTTGGCTGCTCGCAGCGAGCGTGGGCATGTTGCTAAGCTCGACAGTAAGCGCGCCAAGGCGCGTGCTGCTGCTGGGGTGCAATTGCTGCCGAAGGCCGATTGTGAGCCCAAGCGGTTTGTCCGTGAGTTTCGCGGAGCGGCTGCCCTGGAAGTGGGTGCCGAAGTGACGGTCGGTATCTTCTCGGCGGTCAAGCGCGTCGATGTCGCAGGCCTCTCTAAGGGTCGCGGCTATGCCGGTGTTATGAAGCGGCACAACTTTGCTGGTCAGCGTGCCACACACGGTGTCAAGAAGGTTCACCGCCACACTGGTGGTACCGGTTGTAGTGCTGACCCTAGCCGTGTCATCAAGGGGATGAAGATGGCGGGTCAGTATGGCGGCGGGCGGACCACGGTTCGCAATCTTGAGGTTGTTCGCGTCGATGTCGAGAACAATCTGTTGTTGGTTCGCGGCGCGGTGCCGGGCCCCAATGGCGGCTATCTTGAAATTCAAGAAACCAACGTCGTCCGGTAATTAGCGTCGTCTCACTGAGTTGCATAATCATGGCTACACTGCCAGTTTTTAACATTGCCGGCGACGAAGTCGGTAGCTACGAGATCGATCCCAACGAGATCGCACCGCGAATCAGCAAGCAGTTGCTGCACGATGTCGTCGTGATGTATGAGGCGAATCTTCGCCAGGGCTCGCACTGTGCCAAGACTCGTGGTCAGGTCAGCGGCAGCACCAAGAAGATGTATCGCCAGAAAGGCACCGGTAACGCGCGTGCCGGTAGCAAGCGAACGAACGTTCGCCGCGGCGGTGGCGTGGCGCGGACGATCAAACCTCGCGACTACAGCTACCGTCTGCCCCGAAAGGCGATCAAGCTGGCAACGCGGATGGCGATCGCGTCGAAGATTGCTGACAACGAGTTGGTGATTGTCGATGCTCTCAATCTCGAGTCGCCGAAGACCAAGCAGGTCGCGACGGCCTTGAAGGCTCTGGGGCTCGATGGTCTGTCGACCCTTGTGGTACTCGGTGCTCCTGATCAAACGGTCTATCTGAGTGCCCGCAATATCGAAGGTGTTGGTGTCGCTCCGGTGCGTGAACTCAACGCCCTGTCGGTGTTGAAGCCGCGTCGGTTGTTGGTGACGCGTGAGGCGCTGGACCGGATCAAGGATGGCACGTTCGCCTCGCCCGTTGCTGCTATGTCGGCTTAGTGAATCTCGCGGTCGGATTTTGTTGAAGTTTGGAATAAAGTTATGAGTCAAGTTTCTGCACCGCAAAGTGAAGCCGGCGTGACGCTGCTGCCGCATCAGGTATTGCTGCGTCCTCTGGTTACCGAAAAGGGTGTTCACCGGGCCTCGCGAAATAACCAATACGCTTTCGAGATTCATAGAGACGCGACCAAGCAAGATGTTCGCGCTGCTATCGAGGCGTTGTTCAATGTGCATGTCGAGAAGGTGTGCACGCAGAATCGCAAGGGCAAGTCGCGGCGATATCGGTTCCGCTTGGGTCGCACGAGCGACTGGAAGAAGGCGGTTGTGCATCTGAAGGGCGACGACAAGATCGACTTCTTTTAATGCAGTGGTAATCGCTGCTTGAGTCCGCTGGCGGGCTGTTCGAGACCAAATCTAAGAATCACTGAAGCAAACATGGGCATTCGAATCTACAAGCCGACGAGCGCTGGGCGACGCAATGCGTCGGTAAGCGACTTTTCGGAACTGACTCCCGGGTATACCCCCGAGCGGAGCCTGCTGAAGCGCCAGCGGAAGACCGGTGGTCGCAACAATCAGGGCAAGATCACCGCTCGGCATCGTGGCGGCGGTCATAAGCAGATGTACCGCGTGATCGACTTCCGTCGGACGAAAGACGGGATCGCGGCGAAGGTCGATAGCATTCAGTACGACCCGATTCGCTCAGCCAATATCGCCCTGCTGAAGTACAGCGACGGTGAGAAGGCGTATGTGATCGCGGCCGCTGGGGTTACTGCCGGCTCGGTGTTGGAAAATGGTCCCGAAGCGGCGGCTACGGTTGGCAATTGCTTGCCGCTGAAGAACATTCCGTTGGACACGACGGTGTGCTGCATCGAGCTTCGCCCGGGAACGGGTGCTGCCCTGTGTCGCAGTGCCGGGACCTCGGCAAAGCTGAAGGCTCGTGACGCCGGTTGGGCGCAGCTCGAATTGCCCAGTGGTGAAGTCCGCCGAGTGCCAGCGACCTGCCGTGCGGTGGTCGGGCGTGTTGGTAACGCGGATCATATGAAGGTCGTGATCGGCAAGGCGGGCCGTGCCCGCTGGATGGGCCGCCGGCCGTATGTCCGTGGTACGGCGATGAACCCGATCGATCACCCGCACGGTGGTGGTGAAGGTCGGACCAAGGGTGGTCGTCACCCTGTGAGCCCGCAAGGGAAGAGCGCCAAGGGTGGAGCCACCCGGCAGAAGCGGAAGCCGAGCAACAGCGCGATTGTTCGTCGGCGGAAGAGTCGGCGGTACGGACAGCTGAAGCTGCACAAGTAAGCCAGTTGTTCGAGCGGTGTGTTAGTCCAGGTTAGAAGCGTACATAGCGAATTAAGTCGTCATGAGTCGAAGCAGTAAAAAAGGGCCGTACGTCGACCCCAAGCTCTTCTTTAAAGTGCAGAAGCAGGCTGGTGGTCGGGCAGAGCCAATCAAGACGTGGGCGCGACGGTGCACGATTGTGCCCGAGTTCATCAACGTCACCTTCATGGTTCATGACGGCCGCAAGCACGTGAAAGTGCTCGTAACCGAAGACATGGTCGGACACAAGTTGGGCGAGTTCGCTCCGACCCGGACCTTCAAGGGTCACGGCGGCAAGGGCGGCAAGAAGTAGTCTGTAAAGACATCACCGGCAGATTGAGATTTTCGTAAAGCAGTTCGGTTCATCATGGTAATGCAAGCAGTTCATCGCGGCGCTCGGATCAGCTCCCGGAAGGTTCGGCTGGTCGCCGACCTGGTGCGAGGCAAGTACGCGGACGAGGCGCTGGCGATCCTGAAGTATCAGCCTCAGCGCGGTGCCCGCATGCTCGAGAAGGTTCTGCAGAGCGCTGTGGGCAACGCCCAGGACCCGAACCAGAACGAAGGCCGTAGCTACAAGATTGAAGATTTGGTCGTCACCGACGTGCAGGTCGGCCCCGGCCCGATGTTCAAGCGGGTTCGTCCGCGAGCTCGTGGTATGGCGTTCATGATCAAGAAACGCACCAGTCATATTCGGGTTGGCCTGACGCCAATCGACGAACTGTAGGCCGCACCGCCGTGTGCGACGTGACAGTCAAGCATCGGTACAGAAGACCGTTAAACAAGCAGACGTGAACTGAGCTATGGGACAGAAAGTCAACCCAATCGCATTTCGAACCGGCGTGACCCGTGGCTGGGGAAGTCGTTGGTATGCTTCGAAGAAGGATTTTGCCGATCTTCTGCAAGAGGATCTCAAGATTCGTAACTTCATCACCAAGCATCCCAAACGCACCCAGTATAAGAGCGCGGGGATCGATCGAATCGAGATCGAGCGGACTCGTGACGAAGTTCGCGTGATGCTGTTCGTAGCACGCCCTGGTCTGATCATCGGCAAGAAGGGATCGGACGTTGAGGTGCTGCAGAACGAACTTCAGAATCTGATTGGACGCCGCGTCAATCTGAAGGTCGATCAAATCGAGCGACCGGAGATTCAGGCGCAGTTGGTGGCCGAGGACATCGCTCAGCAGCTCGCCAAACGGTCGAGCTTCCGACGGACGCTCAAGCGTTCGCTCGAGCAGACGATGGATGCGGGTGCCAAGGGCATCAAGATTCAGATGGCCGGACGGCTGGGTGGCGCTGAAATGGCTCGCCGCGAAAAGGCAAGCATGGGTTCGGTGCCGTTGAGCACGTTGCAGGCAAAGATTGATTACGGATTCACTGAAGCGATGACGCCGCAGGGGCACATCGGGATTCAAGTGTGGATCAACCAAGGAACTTACGGAGACGACACCGATGGCGCTGATGCCCAAACGGGTCAAGCATCGAAAAAGCCAAAGAGGTCGCATAAAAGGTAATGCGACTCGCGGCAACACGGTCGTGTTCGGTGACTATGGTCTGCAGGCTCTCGAAGCCGGTTGGGTCAAAGCCACGACGATCGAAGCGGGACGTATCGCTGGCCAGCAATATGTCCGTGGCGAAGGCAAGCTGTACATCCGGATCTTCCCCGATAAGTCGGTCACCAGCACTCCGCTGGAAACGCGAATGGGTAAAGGTAAGGGTGAGCCTGACTTCTGGGCTGCGGTCGTGAAGCCTGGCACGGTCCTTTACGAACTTGGCGGTGTGACTGAGCAGCAGGCTAAGGTCTGTTTTGCGCGGTTGGCTGCGAAGATGCCAGTGAAGGTCCGGTTCGTTAGTCGCCGCGCCGTTTGACCTCAACCCTTTAGTAGCAACCATGACCAAAGCATCCGAACTTCGCGAGATGAGCGACGAGCAGCTCGAGCTGACCGCCAAAGAGGCGGCAGAGAAGCTCTTTCGTCTGCGTTTTCAAGCCGAAGCCGAGCGTCTCGACGTGCCGAGCGAAATCCGCAAGAGCCGTCGCCTGATCGCTCGCATCCGTACCATCCAGACGCAGCGCGATCGGGCGCTTGCCGAGTAGAAGCCGAGCCGGCCGCCAAGGGGCGACTGGCTGTAAACCTAAGACATCTGAATCGGCCCAGCGGCCGTCCCAGTCCGAGCAAAGAAAATGCCCAAACGCGTTGTTCAAGGAACCGTCACCGGCGCTAAGACGAGCAAGACCCGCCGGGTCGAATTGGCTCGTTTGACCAAGCACCCGGTGTATGGCAAATACGTTCGCAGCAAGACGGTTTGCTACGCACATGATGAAAATGATGAGTCGGCGCTGGGTGATCTCGTCGAGATCGTCGAGTCGCAGCCGCTGAGCAAGCTGAAGCGTTGGCGGTTGGTCCGCGTCGTCTCCAAGAGCACCGACGTCGACCTGGCGGCCCTGCGAGCAGCTCGCAAGGGCGGCGCCAATCCCGAGGTTGAAGGACTCGACCCCGTGGTCGAAACCGACAATCCCTCGTAGACTGCTCACCGGACCGACCGGCGCGGTCTGACTGAACCTTTTACCCCTTCGTACGATTCACTGCCACGATAACGTTCGATCATGATCCAGCAAGAAACCAGACTTGACGTCGCCGACAACACGGGTGCACGTGAAGTGATGTGCATCAAGGTGTTGGGAGGCAGTCGTCGCCGCACCGCCGGACTGGGCGATGTGATTGTGTGCAGCGTGAAGAGCGTGATTCCCGGCAGCGAAGTCAAGAAGAAGGCTGTGGTTCGCGCAGTGGTCGTGCGGGTTAAGCAACCGACGCGGCGGGGCGACGGAAGCTATGTTCGCTTTGACAGCAACGCTGTCGTGTTGATCGATAAAGACAAAGGGCCCCGCGGGACCCGAATTTTTGGTGCCGTCGCACGTGAGCTGCGGGACCGCAACTTTATGAAGATCGTGAGCCTCGCCAACGAAGTGGTTTGAGCGGCGGTTTGTCGGGTTTCGCCCTGCGGTTACTAGAGATATCCATTCCGGTTTGTGGCTGATATGTTGCTTAAAGTTCATGATACTGTCGTCGTCATCGCCGGTGTCGATAAGTCGAAGCAAGGCAAGATCCTGAAGATCGACCGCGAAAACAACAAGGTGATCGTCGAGGGCGTGGGGCGGGTGTGGAAGCACGTCCGCAAGAGCCAGAAGAACCCGCAAGGGGGCCGGCTCAATAAAGAGATGCCGATCTCGGCAAGCAATGTGATGTTCGTCGATCCCACCACTGGGAAGCCGACGCGGTTGGGAGTGCGGTTCCTGGAAGACGGCAGCAAAGAGCGCTACGCCAAGAAGAGCGGCAAGAGCATCAGCGTGATCCGTCCGGCCAAGAAGCAGCAGGCGAAGTAGTCCTGTTCGAGCGACTGCGGTCGCGGCGAACTTAACAATTCAAATGGCATGTGACCGGCCTCGGGCCGGTTAAGAAAAGAGTCGGTTGTAGATCATGTCCGTACAAAAGCCCCGTTTGCAAGTCGCTTACGAAGAGCGGATTCGGCCCGCCCTGGTGGAACAGTTTTCCTACGCCAATCCGATGCAGGTGCCGCGTCTGGAAAAAATCACCCTGAATATGGGTGTGGGCGACGCGGTCAGCGACAAGAAGGTGCTGGATCTGGCGTTTGACGCGATGACCGAAATCGCTGGCCAACGCCCGGTACTGACTTTGGCTCGCAAGTCGGTGGCGACGTTCCGTCTACGGGAAGGCATGCCGATCGGCTGCATGGTGACCCTGCGTCGGCAACGGATGTATGAGTTCCTCGACCGTCTGACGGCGATCGTTCTGCCTCGGGTTCGTGACTTTCGCGGGATCAGCCGCAAAGCGTTCGACGGCCGTGGCAACTACAGCATGGGCCTGAGCGAGCAACTGGTGTTTCCCGAGTTGAACCCTGACAAGTTCACGCGTCCGCAAGGGATGAACATCTCGATCGTGACCACCGCCCGCACCGACCAGGAAGGTCGCGCGCTGCTCGAACTGTTTGGAATGCCGTTTCGACAGGATGCGAAGAAGACCGGTGCTGCCTAGTCAGCCGGTGCGTTTGTTGTGAGCCAGTTGTTGTTTTTTGATAGATCCGATACCGCGTCGCTGATCCAGTCGCGACCGAATATCCACCACCGCGTCAGGTAATCGCCCCGTGGCTAGTAAATCCAAGATCGCTAAAGCTGAACGAAAGCCGAAGTTCTCGACACGTCGCGAGAGCCGCTGCAGAAACTGTGGGCGTCCACGGGCGGTGTACCGTAAGTTTGGCCTGTGCCGCATCTGTTTCCGCGAACAGTCCAATGCCGGACTGATTCCGGGCGTCCGCAAAGCTAGTTGGTGAGAAGAGACGACAGGGAACCCTTATTATGATGACCGATCCGATCGCCGACATGTTGACTCGTATCCGTAACTCCGTCCGCGTTGAGCGGCCGTTCGTTGACATCCCGTCCAGCGGGGTCAAGAAGGGCATCGCCGACGTGCTGAAGCGTGAAGGCTTCATCTGGGATTGGAAAGAGATCGAAGGCGAACCTGTTTCCCATATCCGTCTTGAGCTCAAGTACGGCCCCAATGGCGAGCGCGTAATCCAGACCATCAAGCGTGTCAGCAAGCCTGGCCGCCGGTTGTACTCTGGCAGCCGAGACCTGAAGCCAGTTCTCGGTGGCCTGGGCATCCGCATTATCAGTTCAAGCAAAGGCGTGATCAGCGACCGCGAGGCCCGCCGCGATAACGTCGGTGGAGAGGTGCTCTGCGAAGTCGCCTAAGCGATTCTTCGGCAGTAGCATCGAGTTAGCAGATCAATTTCCTACAGTGATTCAATCATGAGTCGTATTGGCAAGAAACCGGTCCCCGTCGTTGGCGGTGCGAACGTATCGATCGAAGGACGGTTGATCACCGTCACCGGCCCCAAGGGCACCCTGAGCTACGAGCATCGTCCCGAGGTTTCGGTGGCGCTCGATGACGACGGTAAGCACGTTGTGGTGACCGGTGACGATAACAACCGCGAAGCTGGGAAGTATCACGGTCTGACTCGGGCGTTGATCGCGAACATGATCACCGGCGTGACTCAGGGTTATGAGAAGCGGCTCGAGGTTGTCGGCGTCGGTTACCTGGCTGCGATTCAGGGCGACACGCTGCAGCTTCGCGTTGGCTTCGCTAACGAACTGCACAAGAAGATTCCCGGGGATCTGAAGGTCACCTGCCCCGACCAAACGCACATCGTCGTTCAGGGTTGCAGCAAACAGCGCGTAGGTCAGTTCACTGCCGAAGTCCGGGCGCTGCGAAAGCCCGAGCCTTACAAGGGCAAGGGTGTTCGTTACCAAGGCGAACAGGTCAAGATCAAGCCCGGTAAGTCGGCAACCAAGTAAACAGTCATTGTGAGTCTCGCTTACGCGTCGTAGAACCATGGATAAGAATAAGAAGATCGGCGGGCAACGCGAACGTCGCAGCTTCCGTGTACGCAATAAATTGCGCGGCGACGCGCAGAGCCCTCGGCTGTGCATTCATCGCAGCCTCAAGCACTTCGCTTGTCAGGTGATCGATGACAGCACCGGCAAGACTTTGCTGAGCGTCTCGACTCGGGACAAGGGCGTGCGGGACTCGGTGCCCGTCGGCGGAAACTGCGAAGCAGCTTCGGCGATCGGTAAATTGCTGGCCGAGAAGGCGACGCAGGCTGGGATCAGCAAAGTCCGCCTGGATCGTGGTCACACAAAGTATCACGGGCGAGTGAGGGCATTCGCCGAGGCCGCCCGCGAAGGCGGATTACAGTTTTAATTTGATCCCAGTAGGGTAGTCAGAATGAGTGCCGGACAGCAGCGCGGGCGCAAGACGCGAGACAAGAAAGAGAAGACCGAAGACAGCATGCCGGGCGACTTGCTCGACCGCGTCGTCAAGATCAAACGCTGTGCAGCGGTGGTCAAGGGCGGGCGCCGGTTCAGCTTTGCCGCGATGGTTGTGGTCGGCGATGGCAAGGGCAAGGTTGGCTGGGGCTATGGCAAAGCCAACGAAGTGCCGCCGAGCGTGAGCAAGGCGCAGAAGCAGGCCTCGCGCTCAATGGTCGACGTGCCGCTGATCGACGGGACCATTCCGCACCAGATCTGGGGCCAGTTCGGCGCTGCGAAGGTCGTGCTGATCCCCGCAGGTGCCGGTACCGGTGTGATCGCTGGTCAGGCCGTGCGTGCAGTGTGCGAAGCCTGTGGCGTGCGTGACATTCTGACCAAGAGCTTCGGGACCAATAACCCGGTAACGCTTGTCAAAGCGACGATCGACGCGATGTCCAAGCTGCGGACGCGTGAGCAGGTCGAAGCGCTCCGAGGCGTGGAACTCGAAACCGCCCGCTAGGCGAGCAGTTCCTGATTTCGATATCATGGTTTGGCGATCGGCCGTGGGCAGGGTCGCCGCATCAACAATTCATCATCCGGCCAGATGTTGGCCGGTTCAGGCTCAGTGAATCGCAATGAATCTCAACGACGTCCATCGCGGCATTACCAAGTTTAAAAGTCGCAAGCGGATCGGCCGCGGTGTTGGATCGGGTACCGGTAAGACCGCCGGGCGTGGTCACAAGGGACACAAGAGCCGCAGCGGTTACAGTCGCAAGCCTACTTTCCAGGGCGGTGCGATGCCGATGATCCGTCGGATTCCGAAGCGAGGCTTCACCAACCGCTATGCGGCCGAAGTGTTTGCGGTGAACGTCGGGCAACTCGGATCGGTGTTTACCGATGGAACCGAGGTGACGCTCGAGCTGTTGGCGCAGCACAACATCGCGAAGGGTACCTTCGACGAAGTGAAGGTGCTCGGTGATGGTGAGCTGAAGGTGAAGTTGACGGTTGCAGCGCACCGCTTCAGCAAGTCGGCCGAAGAAAAGATTGTGGCCGCTGGCGGTACGGTGGTGAAGTTGCCGGCGAAGCGGACCCCGGCCGAGCGCGTTGCCGCTTTGGCAGCCGCAAAGCAGTCGTAGTCGCTGCCGCTGAGGATTGACGCAGACTCTTGGTAACCCGCGGTTTCGCGGGGCAAGAGATCGTGAAGGTGGCGGCCGGCTAGCCTGGGATCGACTGCAGACGGTGAGTCTTTTACAGGATAACGGTAGACGCTGCGGGACGGCTTTGAACGCAGCTCGCCGGTTTTGGGATTGATGTTCCTACCGCGATTGAGCGGTGTGTGAAATAGCTATCGCCCCGGATCCTGTCGTTCGTTAGACTCCGGGACCATCTGACGGATCGTGGCCTGGTTGGTTTGAATTATGTTTGAGAAAATTCGCGTCATCTTCTCGATTCCCGAGTTGCGTCGGAAGATTCTGCTGACCTTAGCGCTGCTGGGGATCTACCGGATCGGTTTTCACATTCCTCTGCCGATGGTTTCGCAGGGAATGGACACCGGTGGCGGCGGGGCCGCCGACTTCTTTGAGAAGGTCAGCTTGTTCGCGGCGAGCGATCTGCGTAACGCTACGATCTTCGGCTTGGGCATTATGCCCTATATCTCGGCCTCCATTATTTTTCAGCTGCTCGGCAGTGTTTATAAGCCGTTGGAAGAGCTGAAGAAGGAAGGTGAGGCCGGACGTAAAAAGCTCAACGAATACACTCGGTATCTGACAGTGGCGATCTGCCTCGTGCAGAGCTGGAT
The DNA here is from genome assembly GCA_937904535.1 of uncultured Planctomycetaceae bacterium. Taxonomy (GTDB): domain Bacteria; phylum Planctomycetota; class Planctomycetia; order Pirellulales; family Pirellulaceae; genus UBA6163. Next base: position 14,527 of record CALELC010000615.1, on the reverse strand, counting down.
GTATTTGCGATTTATGATCATGACCGGCGGCGAAACCGGTTATGGGAATATCAATCCCAATTTCCTCAATGCGACGGGCGACGGTCTGTTCTGGGGCTGGCAGATTGTGGCTGTGATGGTCATGACCTGTGGAACCGTGTTCTTGATGTGGCTCGGTGAGCAGATTGACGAATACGGGATCGGCAACGGGATCAGTTTGTTGATTATGGCGGGGATTCTCGCCCAGATGCCGATGGCGCTGTACGAACTCGTACGCAACATGCGTGTGGAACTGACGGGGCTCAGCCGCGGACAGGTCGGTGTCGAGACGCTGGTGGTGCTCGTGGTCTTGTTCGTAAGTGTGGTGTTCGGGGTGGTGTTTATCACCATGGGACAGCGCAAGATCCCCACGCAAAGTGCCAAGTTCACTCGCGGTCGCAAGATGTTCGGCGGGACTCGCCAGCACCTGCCGCTGCGGATCAATCAGGCGGGCGTGATGCCGATTATTTTCGCGAGCAGTTTGTTGATGATCCCCGGGGTGATGTTGGGCTTCTTCACGCAGTACTTCGCGACCGGGAGCAGCATGTTCCGTTCGTTGAACTTGGCCAGCTCAACACTGAATGACCAGGCGTCGTTCGTGTTCAACCTGCTGTACATCGCGTTGATTTTCTTCTTCTGCTACTTCTGGACGGCGATCACTTTCAATCCGAAGGAAATGTCGGACAACCTCAAGGAAAGCGGAACGTTCATTCCCGGTTACCGTCCGGGTAAGCGTACGACCGACTACTTGGAGAAGGTGATGGTCCGGATCACCTATGTCGGGGCGGCGTTCTTGTCGCTCGTGGCGATCGTACCGACGGTTGTTTATGGCTCGTTGGGCGTCCCCTACTCGATCGCTGGGTTTTATGGCGGTACCGGGTTGTTGATTGCGGTCAGCGTCGCGTTCGACCTGATCCAGAAGATCGACAGCCACCTGGTAATGCGCAATTACCGCGGTTTGCTCGAGAGCGGCAGTGGCGGCGGACCAACTGGCGGTTGATTCTCATCTGATCCCGATTCGACGCGGGTTAATCGAGTGCAGCTGAGCGGGAGGCCAGTGATGCGAATTGTCTTCATTGGCCCTCCGGGCGCTGGCAAGGGCACGCAGTGCAAGCGGCTGGCGGAGTATCTCAATATTCCGCATCTCTCCACGGGCGAAATGCTGCGGAGCGCTCGAGGCGAAGGCGAACTGGGAAGCCTCGTCGCAAGCTACATCGACGTCGGCCGGTTGGCGCCCGATGATGTGGTGATGGAGATCGTCAAGAAGCGGCTAGAGGCTTCGGATTGTCACCAGGGCTGCCTGTTTGATGGTTTCCCCCGCACGCTGGTGCAGGCTCGGCTATTGGACGAGCATTTGGCGCGGTGTCAGGAGCGGGTCGAGGTCGTTCTCGACCTCCGCGTGGAGCAGGCGGAACTGGTCGCGCGGATGCTCAAGCGCGCTCAGGTCGAGAACCGAGCGGACGATACGGCCGAGACGATCGGGGCCCGACTGCAGGTGTTCCAGACGCAGACGGCGCCGCTGCTAGACTACTACGGTGCTCAGGGCGTGGTGGAGCAGATTGACGGAATGCGGTCGCCGGATGAAGTGTTCGCGGACATCCGTTGCCGGGTTGATCGTCGGCGTCAATCGCCGGCTGCGAAGCGGGTAGAGTAGCGAAGAGCGTTGGACGGAGCGGTCTGCAGTTCTGCGCCCGTCCCGTTGCCGGCGACGCGGCAACGGGAAGTGGAAACGCTGGTGAGGTTGCCTGGCTTACGGCAACGCAATCGTGGTCAGCTCGAGGCGGCCTTCGTTGTCCAGGAGCGCCACGCCACGGTCGTTGTCGAGTTTTGCCAGCTGGACGACATTGCGGAGCGAATCGACTTTTTCGAATGGCAGGCCTGCCGTTCCGCCATCGCGGACCGGCTGGGTGAGCTCGGACTGACCGGCGACATCGGCGGTGTCGATTTTCATCACGCCGCGAGCACTGTTGGTCACCAACAAGTAGGTGTTGTCGCCCTTTTCGTACACGATCATATCGAGTGGCCGATTGCGGTTGCCGAGCTCAGCGATCGTGTTGCCACGGACCTTGGAACCGGTTTGCAGCGAGTCGAGCGAGAATTGCACCAGGGGCGTGCAAGTAAAGCCCGCGAGCAAGCTTGGTTTGCCGTTGATGTTGATGGGGATGAACGCGCGGATGGCGGCGTAGTCTTCAGCGCGTCCGTGGGCGGCGTGATAGATCTCGATGTTCGCCACGGTTGATGCCGCTTCACGGAAGGGAAACTCGAACGCTTGCACGCTAGCCAGTGGCGAGGTTCCCGATAGACCGGACACCAGCACCGAGCCCTCGGCGTAGGCTAGGTCGGTGATCGATTCCAGCCGCTTATTGCTGGCCCGGCGACCTTCTCCAGTGACCTGATCTTCCGGCGGGTTTTGGAGTTGGATCGAGTCCGAGTTGGCTTTGTCGAGGTTCACCCATTGGGGTTCATTTTGACGATTGACGGTGACCAGCTTGGCGGCATCGCCGACGGTTACCGAGAGGAACAGGGTTCCCGCTTCGTGATCGATCGCCATGTCGGCGATTTGGACGGCGTCGGCCGTCGTTGACGCTAAGCTCGCGATTGCCTTGCCCACGTCGCTGATGTCGTAATTCGGCTGAGAGCTTCCGGCTGCGGCTTGAGGTCGAGAGGGCTTGGTGTCGATCGCGTACACCGTTGCGGCCTTGGGATCGCCTACAAACAGGATCCCATCCGGTCCAAAGGCCAGTGGACCGGCAGATGAGAGCGTGATGCTCTGCGGCGACAATCCATAATGATCGGCTGCGGTGGCTGGAATGCTCATCCAAGCCAGAGCGGCGATGGCGATGGGGCGGCACCACTGCGTCAATTGAAGCTGCATTGTGAATCTCCCAGAGAAGATGAAGCGGGAGGCCGCGCAAAAGCTGCGCGGCTCAGCGGGAGATTATAACGGTGAGTCCGGCTGTAGCGGGGGAAGCAGACGCCAGTTCTGCCAAAAAGGTGGCAGATGCGGCCGGGGACGGAGGCGTTTGGTTCAGGAGCCCGGCAGGCCGTCGGATGCCAGGTCGCCTTCGGTGATCAGCCGGAATCCCTTGTTGCTCAGGGTTTCCATCGCCAGCTCGGTGTTCTCAACCATGATCGCGATCGCGGGCCGGCCCAGAGGAAGCGTGATCAGCGGGTAGGCTTGCTGTATGTTGAGTTCCAGTTGCAGCAGCGCTGTACAGATTCGCAGCAGCGGCTGCGGGCCCTCGGGAAGCTCCACGCCGACCAAGTCGGTCTCGATGATCGCCAGCCCGGCACGCTCGAGGATCTCACGGCCGCGGTCGTAGTCACTGACGATGAACCGGACGACTGCGCACTCGGCTGAATCGTTGATCGATAGTCCCACGACGCGGAGGCCTGAAGTTTCGAAGCGCCGCAGAACTTCAAGCAACTGCCCGACACGGTTTTCCAAAAAAATCGTGAACTGTCGAATGGTGGGGAAGTTGCGCCCGCGCGCGGTCGCGAAGCTGGTGCCAGCTCCCTCTTCAAAGGTCATGGTGTAATATTCCGGTGTCGGTGACAGGCTGACGTCAAAGTGTAGGCGCGTCGATTCAGCTAGGTCAATTCAGAAGCCTTTGAACTCGTGACAAAATGCACGTATCCCTTGAACCCCAGCCGGAACGTGACCGCTCGATCTTTCAGATGGCCGTTCGCGTGGGCTATCACGAGACCGACGGCCAGCAGCGTGTCCATCATGCCAACTATTTGAACTATTTTGAGCAAGGCCGCGTCGAGATGCTGCGCGCCGCTGGTCTGGACTATCGGCAGTTCGAGAACGATGGATTGATGTTAGTCGTCACCGAAATGCACGTTCGCTATCGCGGCGCAGCAGAGTTCGACGATCTGTTGCGGGTCACTGTTCAGGTCGTGGAAATGCGCGGTGTCCGCATCCGTCACCATTACAAAATTGACCGTGATGGTGAAGTGTTGGTCGAAGCGGATTCGACGATTGCCTGTATCGATCGCAGCGGCAAGCCGCGGCGTTTTCCTCAACAGTGGAGCGAGCTGTTTGCGGCGGCAAAGCAGGATGTTCGAGCTGCCGCCAGTGATCTTAGTGGAGCCTAAGGTAACTTTGGCACCGCATTGATGGTCCAGTAAATCTCTTCTGCAAACACTTCACCCGATTCGCTGGCCACGTTCAACACCAAGTGCACCTGGTTCACGGGTTTGAGATCTGGAATCCGCAGCAGCACGCTGCGTCCATCGGCAGCCACCTCAGCAGCTGTGAGATTCATGGGTTCAATGCCGACCTCACCCGTGACCGGTGAGTACATCTCCGAACCATAGCTAGCTTGCCAGCGGTAGTTCCAGTGGTGCAGCTGATAGCCAGCCAGGTCCCCTGCCCGGCCGCGGTCCAACGGGAAGTTGAACTCCAGGCGGAGCCCCTCGGGCTCGACGGTGCAGTTGCTGACCATCAAAAACGGCTTACCGGTGTATCGCAATCGCTGAACCGTGTGATCGATCAAACCGGGGCGGCCGCCACCATTCCAGCCATCGAGCCCCACCGCATAGACCTGGCCATCCGCCGGATTCACTGCCGCCCGCATGATGCCGCTGGCGAAGTTAAACGGCAACTTGATGATCGCCGCCTGTGACAGCTCTTGGACATCTTGATGCATCAGATAGAACAGCCAGCCGCGGCCAAAACTGGTGTGCAGCAGCCGTCCGGCCAGCGGGCCCCAGCGAGGATCGTCAGCCCACAACTGCCCGCCCGAGGAGTTGTCGAGCACCTGTGGCATCCACACCAGCGGCGGATCAAAGCTCGTGGGTGGGACGACGCGGTCGAGCGCGATCTTGCCACCACCGGGGGCCCATTTGCCACGGCCATCATAGGTTTGCACCCAGCCATAGAATCCGCCGGGGCGCAATAAATTGATCTTCGACGCCGGTGTCCATTGGCCTTGATTGTCGCTGGCAGTGACTCGTCCGTCGGGCAAGCTGCCCATTCCGTTGGGCGTGCGAAAGCCCGTTGAGTAGACTTCACGATACTTGCCATCGGGAGAAATCTTATAAACCGCTCCCGGCAGTTCGGTATCAGCACCGTGGCCACTCTTGGCGTAATAGAAATTGCCCAGCGTGTCGACTTGCAGGTCGAAGTTGAAGGCGTGGAAATTGACGGACACATCCGGGTCAGCCGCGAAGCTCTCGTAAAAGTCTGCTTCAGAGTCGTTGTTGAGGTCGTGTAGTCTTGTAATGCGGTCTTTGCAGGTCACATAAATGAGACCGTCGACCACTTTCACGCCCATCGGTTCATATAAGCCACCGGCAAATCGCTTCCAGCGCAAGTCGAGCAACTGAGAGTCAACGCCAGACACGATCCACACATCGCCGCCGTAGGTCGTCACAACCATTCGGCCATCCGGGAAGAAGTCAATCGCGGACGTGCGGAACCAGGTATTCCAAGGAGTCTTCTGCGGCACGGTGAGCGTATCAAGGGCATAGGCACCAGGCTCCAGACCCAAGTAGCCGACCGTCGATAGCACATCCGGCCAGCGCTCCGGCCCACCGGCAAGCAAGGCCGCGGGATCCACCACCAAGCCTTTGTTCGCGGCGACTTGAGCCGCCAGCTCAGCGGGCTGTGGGCCGCTGCCTGTTTGCCGCACAACCTGCAGCAAGCGTTCGTTGTCGCCAGCCGGGATTTCGATGACTAGCCGGTCGGAATCATCCGCCTTCCAGGTAACTCCGTCGCGGTCGCCGAGCAAGCCGATGGCCAGGTAGTTTGCGCTGCTGGCGGATGTTGCACCGGGTTTGATTTCAGTCGCAGCGAGTGTGAGCAATTCGTCAGCGCTGGGATTCATCGCGGTCCACTGCCGCTGCAGTCCCTCGCGCTGGGCGACCGCGAGAACCAGTCGCTCCCCTGCCCCGATCTTCAGCGTCTGCATCAGCGTTACCGGCGCAGCAGGATCGCCGGAGGTGATTTCCGCTTCCGCCAACTCGAGGATTTCGCGACGGTCGATCGCGTAGCTCATGATCACGCGGTCGCCGTGGAGATAATGGCCGTGATAGTCCAGCCAGTGCTCCGGCATCGGGCCTCGCGGCAGCAGATCACGGGGATCGTAATCGAGCGTGCCGCCGTGTCCCCAGCGCGAGTAGGAGAGCTCATCGAGCATCGTTCCGGCGGGATCGGCGGTCCCTTCGCCCCGTCCACGAATGTGCTGGGTTTGATCGAGATTCAAAAATCCGTCCCGCCAAACCCCAGCTATCTCCATCCGGTGCAGGTTATAAGACAGACTCAGTGCCCCCAGACGCAGTGTGAGCGCGCTGTTGACTTCACGGCCTAACTGAGACGCCAAGGCTGGACCGAAATCACGCTCCACGCTCAGTACGCGCTCACCGGAGTCGCTGCCCTTGGGAAGGCTATCCAGATACGCGCGATCGACTTTTACTTCATCGAGTTTGCCAGGTTTGATGAATTGCTCGCGGATGTAATGCGCGACCTGGTAACGTTCTTTAGGCGTCAGTTGGGTCATCGGTGCCATCAAGCCGTTGCCCTTAGAGAGCGTCAAAAACATCCGGTAAGGGTCTTCACCGAACTTGAGTTTTTGGGTTCCGAAGGCTCGTGCGGTTGGCAACGAAGGTGTGTTGCCATCGGTCCCATGGCAACTGTAGCAATAGCCTTGATAGATCATTTCGCCGGCTGCGAAGTCACGGCTGTTGAGTTTGCTGATGATGCCCGCATGATCGATGTTAAGAATGTCATCGCCGACGCGAAGCTGTTCGGCTGAAGGTTGGAGCTGGGCGGCACGTGCCAGACCGCCGGTTGCGATTTGAATCACATAACTTGCTAAGTCATAAAACTCACGCTGGCCACCGATCGTTCCGGCTAGCCCGTCAGGCATCATGGAAGTCGGGAGTGGCCGGATTGCTTCGACGTCGTCTGCAGGTACCGTCACCTCCCGCATGAGATCGCTGGCATCCCGCAGCACGACCTGTTCGTCGGCTTGCCGCACGAGCATCCCGGTAATCACCTGGCCATCGCCTGTCAGCACAGCAACGGTGGCATACCCGTCGCGAATCTTCTTCGAAGGAAACAGAATCGATTCGATCAAATGCTCTGCCGTCGGTGGTTCAGCGGATGGATCGGAGGCGAGCGATGCTAAATCCGGTCCCAGCGGCGAAGCTTGTTCGCCCGAAAGATGGCACTGAGCACAAGCCGCGGCCGACTTGTAAAACAGCAACGCGCCGCGCTGCGGATCGCCGCGGAGCTCGACCTCGCGGGCCAGCACTGCCAGGTCGGTGGTTTGCAGTTGCTGTTGCAGCGACTCAGGATGGCGAAGCGTGTCGGTCGCCGGTTGGATCTGGGCCACGAGTTGGGACGGGTGCAATGCGACGAGCAGCGCCGCACCGGCTGCTGCCAACGCACGTCTGGCTGGAACGAGCAAGGCAAGACACCGAGAGACAGTCAAAGCAATCATGTTCACGCGGGGCTGACGGTGAGTTTTCAGTTGGGGTCGTGAGGGACGCCGAGCGCTGAAAGCCGCTCGGCAATGCCCGGAATCAACTTCGCGGCATTTTGGTGATAAATCTTGCGGAGCACATCGTCGGGCAGTTCCAGGCCATGGATTTGCCAGAGGCCCTGTGGAGGCGGGGTCTTTTCACTGTAGTCAAAGGCGTCATCAGCCGTTTCCAGAAACCGCCAGTAAATCAGCAGGCGTTGCTCAGGCCACGGTCCATCGGTGCCCAGCAGCACCCGGTCGGCATAGCGGATCAAAAACTTGCGAGCCGTGGTCGGCTGGCGTCCGAGTTCATTGATCCGCGAGGCGATGTCGAGGTGCAGGTTCGGATACTGGTCCAGCCACTGCGCCGCGGTCGCCAGGTCGTGTTCGCTGCTGCCGATATGGGCAGCGATGAACTGGGTCTGCGGGTGCCGTGCCACCACTCGATTGCGAGCTGCCAGCACCTCCTGCAGTGAAGGGAACTGAGGCCCATGAAAGCTCCAGTCGGGATGTCGGCTAAGTTCTTCCCAACGCTCGTTGTATCGGTCCACGGGTTCGAAAAAAGCTGCCGGATCGCCGGAGTGAATCAGCACCGGAATGCCCAATCGCCCGCAGGCTGCCCAGATCGGATCCCACCGCGGGTCGTCGATCTGCAGCAGGCTGCCGTCAGCATCGCGGTAGCCGAGGCCGAGCAGCTTGAAGACCTTCAAGCCCGACACGCCCTTGGCCACTGCGTCGGCGAGCTGCTCCGCGGTGCGTTCGCCAAATCCCGGTCGCTGACAGGCCCACGACGCCGGATCCTCTGCCCTGCCCTCTCCTTGCCAGTCAATGTTGGCGAAGATCACGAACCGATTGCGGTGCTCCCGCCAGAGAAAGTTCATGTGGCTGTCGAGCTGATCGCCCAGTCGGCCATCGAGCGACACGGAGACTTGAATCCCGTTGCGATCCATCGCGGCCAGGTAATCGTCGAGAGCCTGTTGGTTGTGTCGCAGCTTGTAGAAAAAGTGCGTGTGGACGTCGACGACCGGAAAGCGAGCGCGGCGGATGTCACTTCGTGGAACGATCAACTGCGGGCGCGGGGTAAACAGCCGCACCGACAGCTCGCGGCCATCCTCCCCGTCCAGCGGTGGAGCCGCAGTGTCCGGTGACTCGTTCGAATTTTCGGCGTCGGCTGACGGAGCTGCGTTCGCCGGCGTTGTGGTCGGGGGTGTTGCAGTTGGCGGTGCAGGAACCTGGGCGACAGCGCGCTGGGGGGACGACGGGGAGCCGACGCAGAGAACGGCGACAACGGATAGAATGAGCGCAGTTGTGCCAGTGGGATTCATCGTGCTGAAACGAAGTCAAAAGGAAGCCTGTGGCTGGGGAGCAGACCGAACAACAAAGCCTGGGGGAACAGTTGCTGGCGGAGGAATTGAGCCTCCGGCCAACCACGCCCCCGGCGTCATTGCCGGGCTACCGTTTGGAGCGGTTCATCGGTGCCGGGACGTTCGGCCAGGTGTGGTACGGCCACGACCTGAATACTGGTCGACCGGTCGCAATCAAGTTTTACCTGCATCGCGGCGGTGTGAACTGGAGTCTGCTGTCGCGTGAGGTCAAAAACCTCGTGCAATTGTCAGCCGAGCGTTCGATTGTCCAGGTGCTGGATGTCGGCTGGGACGCCGAGCCGCCATTCTACGTGATGGAGTACCTGCCCAACGGCTCGTTGGAAGATTTACTGCAGACGCACACCCGCTTGCCGGTTGGTCGAGCGGTGAATGTGTTTCGGCAGATCTGTGTGGGCCTCAACCATTGCCATGGCCGCGGGATTTTGCACTGCGATCTCAAGCCCGGCAACATTCTGCTCGATTCAGACAATGCGCCGCGGCTCGCGGATTTTGGCCAAAGCCGGATGTCCAATGAGCAATCACCCTCGCTCGGCACGCTGTTCTACATGGCCCCCGAGCAAGCCAATCTTGACGCGGCACCGGATGCAAGCTGGGACGTGTATGCGCTGGGAGTGATCCTCTATCGCATGTTGACCGGCAAGATCCCGCACCGCAACGAGACGTTGATGTCGCGGATCGATACGGCCGGTTCCTTGCCTAAGCGGCTGGAGCACTATCGTTACGCGATTTTGCATGATGCGCGGCCGGCGGCGCATCGGGCGCGCCGCGGGGTGGACCGCGAGCTGGCCGTGATCGTCGACCGCTGCATCGCCCCCGACCCTACCCATCGGTTCGCTAACGTGCAGCAGGTGTTGGCCTCGCTGGATCAGCGCGACCAGGTGCGACAACGGCGGCCGCTGATGCTGTTGGGAATCGTCGGGCCGCTGCTGCTGATGCTTGCGAGCGGAATCTTTGCGGCCCGGAGCATCAATGCCGCTAGCACTCAGGCGACCGAGGCGCTGCGGACCGAGGCGCGGGCCAGCAATCAGCTGGCGGCCCGCTATGCGGCTCGCCTGCTCGAGAATGAACTGCAACGCTATTTCCAGATTCTGGCTCAGGAAGCGAGCGATCCTACGACGCTGGGCGTGCTCCGCGAATTGTTGCAGTCGCCGGAACTCACCGTGATGCGGCAGCGGATTGTGGAGGAGCCGGAGTCCGCAGAGGCCAATCGCCTGAGCTTTCTTCGGCACCCGGACCGTCTCCCAATCGACGCGCAGCTCAAATCCCGGCTTGCACCGCACCTGGGTGACTCCAGCGGCAGTCGCGGTGATCTGTCGACGATGTTCATCACCGATTCGCTCGGAACGATGATCGGGATGGCGCTGGACGAAGAGGTCGAGGAGTCGCAGATCAGCACCGGCCGCAACTTTACGTTTCGCACCTATTTCCACGGCGGCCGTGACGATTTGGGGCCAAGCGTTCCCCCGGCTTCTGTCCCGCCGCTGACCCGGCCTCATCTTTCGGCTGCATTTCAAAGTACTGCGACGGGCCTTTGGAAGCTCGCGTTCAGCATGCCGATCTACCTCGATGGCAACCGCAGCGACGTCCCGCCGGAACAGCGTCAGCCCGATGGCGTGTTTGTGATCACCACTAACCTCGGTGATTTCGAATCGATGCGCGGCGGCCAACATGCCGATCAACTCGCGGTGGTCATCGATGCCCGTAATGGACCACTGCGCGGGACGCTGCTGCAGCATCCGTTGATGGACCAACAAAGTGCGGCAGGCGAAACGCTTGCGGGTAAGCGTTTCCAAATCCCCGGACACGTACTCGATCAGGTGCTCGCCAGCGGCGACGTCAATTACCGCGATCCAATGGCTCAGGTCCCAGGCGGATCAAAGTACGCGGGGTCCTGGTTGGCGGCGATCGCACCAGTCACTTTGCCCCGCGAGATCCGCTCGGCGCAGGCACCGGACGCGGAATCGGCCGGCGCCACGAATCTGCTGGTGCTGGTGCAGTACCGATTGTCGAAGGTGTTCGAACCGGTGGGCGAACTGAAACGCCGTCTGTTGTATGAGGGGGCGTTCACCTTGATGACGATTTGCTTGTTGACCGTTGCCATGTGGTGGTACGTCAATCGGCTTACCGACCCCACGCGATTAGACGACGCTCCAGACCGTGTGAGCAACCCTCAAACCGACCCCACGATTGATTTGCATTAACGCCCGTCCTGCCGCAGTCACCGGTTTGCTAACGCAGCCCTAGTGGCTTTTGCAGACGACAGCCTTTTTTGCTGCTTCAGTCAGTATCCAATGCGTCCGCTGAATGGCTGAGTCATTCATTCTCGCGGCGGAGATACTGGCATTCATCGCATAGCAACTGGCCGTCGATCACGGTAGCGCCTAGCAGGCCTGCGATCCGGTGCGGCTTGCGGTAGTCCGAGACAAGCCGCTCACAGTCAACACAGCGACCAAAGTTGGTCCTCGGGTCGTTCAGCCAGTCAAAGGCAATACCGCTGGTCGGCTGAACAGAACCATCGGATGCGAAGGCGGCAGCAATTGCATCCAGCAGCTTCTGTTGAATCAGCTCCATGCGCGGCGAGTTGCCAGGTTCATCGGCATCGATGTCAACAACGATGGATGTCGTGAGCACCACGCGGTTTTCGATTGCCATTTCACAAGAGAACGATGTCTCAGGGGTGAGTATGAGGGCCGGTAAGCGACTGTCTGGTCGGCATTCGCCAGACGCTAGAGGGCTGCGAACGCAATCTCTCTCGGAGGCGGTATCAGTCAAGTAGAAGGCGGGAGCTTTCAACGAGTCCGCGGTTCCTCCTGATGTTGGCCAGCGCACCTCGCCGATCGGTTGCCTTCAACCTTCCACGCTTATTCAGGCCACTGACCGTCGACGATTGGCTTTAAAGTCAGCTTCGCCGGGTCGATGACGACGTGCTTCACCTTCTTCCGGTTCCAGGTGTAGGTGACATGCACCAAGCCATCGGCGGTTTGAATGATGGCGGGATAGCTGTATTCGCCGGGTGCGTCTTCGAAGACGAAGGCAGCCTGCCACTCGGTTCCATCCAGCGAAAGGGCGAGATTCAACGGCGTCCGTTTGCCGCCCCATTTGCCGGGTTCACCGCCGATGTGGTTGTAGATGATCAGATGCCGGCCGTCCTGCAGCGTCAGCGCGTCGGTGCCGGAGTTGTTGTTGGGGAGGCTACCGAGTTTGATCGCTCCCCAGGTGTTTCCGCCATCCTGCGAGCGGATCTCGAACACCCTGTCCTGCCGCGATCGACCGAGAGCGAGCAAGCTGCCGCCCGCCAACTGCAAGATACTGGGCTGGATTGCCTGGATCGCCGTGCCATCGTGAAGCGGATCGGTCCGCTGCCAGGTGAGCCCCAAGTCGGCCGTGCGCTCAAAGTGGACCGTCCATTTCTGTTGGCGATCCTCGCCCGGCGTCTCTTCGCTGCTCGGACAGAGGATGCTGCCGTCGGCCATCTGCAGTGGCTTGTTCTTGACCGGTCCCAGGATCCCTTCGGGCAGCCGCCGAGCGGGATTCCAACTCTGACCACCGTCGTCGGATGTCGTCAACATGCCCCACCACGTCTGTGGCGTCGGGCCCGCTTTGTAGAACAACATCAACGGTCCATCTTGCGGCTGAAACAATACCGGGTTCCAGGTCGGATGACGCACCACGGTACCATCAGGCTTGGTGTACTGAACGCCGTTGGCGACTTCCACACTCGGCGTCCATTTCCCCTCGACGTACCGGGACACCCAAATGCCGACGTCGGGATGCTTTTCATGGGTGCCCCCGAACCAGGCAGCGACCAAGCCGCGCGAGGTTTCGACAATCGTCGAGGCATGGATCTGCGGGTAAGGTCCTGAGTCGTAAATGAACTCACTCTGCAACACCGCTGGATCCGCAGCCGAGACAGCGGAGGTCAGCAGGCACAGCAGCACAGGCAAGCAGTGACGGTGGAGCACGGAAATCACCAGCAGCAGAAGGGAATGGCGGGAAGTCACAAGACCGCTAAGGGCGGCCGAGGTGTGGTAAACTCGCCCTTGCGTGTTAGCCGCCTAGCGTACTCGAAATCGCGTCAGGCGGCATACCGCTCGGGTAACAACTGAAACTCAACGACGAGACAACGATGCCGATGCTCCGCTGTATTCCGTTAGGTCTGCTCGCCGCCGCTCTGGCTGCCAGTTCCCTGTCCTCGATCCATGCCGCTGAACCACCTGCATCCCTGCAAGGGCTGCCGCTTGTATTCAGCGACGGTTTTCAGTCGGGTGACCTCAGCCGCTGGGAACCGACCGACGCCAACGTGTGGAAACTGACCGAGCAAGGCGACAATCAGGTCTACAGCCTGACGGTGCGGCAGAGCAAGTTTGCTCCACCGGTACGCTCACCCTTTAATCGCGCATTGGTCAAAGATCTGACGCTCGGCAAGCTGGTGCTCGACGTCCGCCTGCAATCGACCCTCGACACCGGAGCGCATCGCGATCTTTGCTTGTTCTTCGGCTATCAAGACGATTCGCATCTGTACTACGTGCATCTCGGGCGAGCGACCGATGATCACGCCAACCAAATCTTCATTGTGAACGGCGAGCCACGAAAGAAGATCTCCACTCAGACCACCGATGGGACGCCGTGGACCGATGGCTGGCATCATGCGCGAGTGGTGCGCGATGTGACGAGCGGGAAGATCGAAATCTACTTCGACGACATGGATAAGCCAGCGATGACTGCAACCGACACGACGTTCACTTGGGGGCGCGTTGGTATCGGCTCGTTTGATGACATGGGCAACTTTGACGATGTCCGTGTCTACGGTGAGCTGGTGGAGAAGCCGCAGCGGTAAGAAACGCCGCGGGAGCTGTCAGCCGAGGCTCGCGCGGGCCGAGCGTCGGAGCGGCAGCAGCCGCGCCCAAATGTGCCGCGGCTGCCGTGAATCGCTGAGCTTCAAAGGCCGTTGACCTTTGAACCATTCGTTGGGGCGAAGATGCCGGTTCCTTGCAACCTGCCTCTTCTGAAAAGAGGCGGTGTGCTCATCGAGTGTCTGTATCGCTCAGACCTCAGTCCGAAGTGAGCTCAAGGTCGATGGTATTTTTGCCCTTGCTCACTTCCATGGTCAGTGTCGACTGCTTGTTGTAGCGAGCCGGAATCGGTTCCTTGACGATGGCTTGGTTGTAATCGCTTGGGTTTCCGCCGGAGGCTTGCTTCAAATACTCCTCGCTATCACTCGACATAGACGGAGCCGCCGCAACGGGCTCTTGAACGGTTGTGATGACAACCGTGTGAGTACCGAGCAGTGCTCCGCGCTCGCCGCGACGATAGAGCTCGTATTTGCCGGCGCTGTCAGTCTTGCCAATTGCCGTCTGTCCTCCGGACTGAGGCACAAACGAGACGATGGCATTGGTCAGCGGTTTGCCGTCCATGGTGACGGTGCCGGTCACGTCACCGGTGGGTGGACCACTGTCACAGCCTGCGATCGCAATCAATGCCACTGAACAGACGGCTGCTGCCAGGGTGCGCGCGTAACGATTCATTCGATAAAAGTTCCCGGAGATCATGGTGTGGCCTATTGTGAAAGGTGCATGCAGCGAGCTGCATGCACATCAAAATCATTCTGTCGCGTACGGCAGGTTATTGGTTGCTATAAGTTTCGCCGCCATT
>CALELC010000614.1 GCA_937904535.1 uncultured Planctomycetaceae bacterium | reverse complement strand
GGCTGGTGCGGCGAGCCGATGCCTGGATGATGAAGGCTCGCTGGCAACTCTACACCGCGCTCTCGCCTGGGAGACAGCTCTCGGAAACCACGAGCTGTCCACCGCTGCTGAGCCTGGGAGGTGTGCCCACGCAGGTGCTGTGGTGGCCCCTGATGAGTGACAACGGCTGGAGCGACAATCTTCTCATCGGCGGATCGCTCGACTCCACGCGACTGCTGGGAGAGGCCGGTTGGGTGGTTGGTCGACGTCCCGAGCCACTCGCTGCCACGCAAACCGATGTCACCATCGTGAATGGTCCGCAGACGCAAGGTGAAGGCTGTTTGCAGGCCAGCGTGGCCTCGGCAGGAGCCGCACCGCTGCCTGGAGGCTACGCAGGAACTGCTGTACAGATCCGCAGCCCATCGATTCGCGCTGCAGCCAAAACCGCACTTCGAATCGACGCCAAAATCCGGACGCTTGGCTTTGGTGGGCCGGATCAAGGCGTGCTGGTTTATGACAGCATCGGTGGGCCGGAACTCGGCGTGCTCGTGCGGGCGACACCCCAGTGGCAAACCGTGCGGTTGTACCGCCAAACTCACACCGACGCCGAAGTCCAGGTGCTATTTGAGTTGATCGGTGCCGGCGAAGTGCTGGTCGACGATGTCCAGGTGAGGGCCTGGAAAGGCGACATGACTCCGCCACTTCCGCTTCGCCGCATCGGCCAGTTACCCGAAGGTGCCGCGACGGCGAGCGAGTCGACGCTCCGCTAGCGCCGCCTAGCGTCCGTGTTTGATGCGATCGCCGAGCATGTTATCAAGCTCTGGCTGGGCATAGATCTTAGCGCTGGTGATTTCGAAATCATAAGCCACACGGCGATAGGTTACCGTCTGTGCTTGATCGTCGATGATCACATAACAACTGCGGTTGTCATCGTCACGAGGTTGACCGACGCTGCCGACGTTGACCAGCACTTTCTCATGCCCGAGCTGGAACAATGAATCGCATTCTTCGGGCGTGATGAACTCACAGGCCGTTGTGAACACGCCGGGTAAATGCGTGTGCCCCATAAAGCAATATTTTTGCACCTTTGAAAACAGCAGTTCCATCTTCCGCTGATCAAAGATGTACTCGGGGAATACGTATTCGTTGGTCGGGTCGCGCGGCGAGCCATGGACAAACAAATAGTCGCCGTCGCTATAGCTGCGTGGGAGTTCGCCGAGGAAATCCCAGCGGCGATCGATTTGCGCACTGCCGCCCGGTCCTTGGTCCAGCCGGTCGCGGGTCCAATAAATCGCTTTGAGCGCCACCGGGTTAAAGCCATCCGGATCAAACAACGCCGCCTGGTCGTGGTTGCCCAAAATGGTCCGCTTCGCCCGCGCAATCACCAAGTCGAGGCACTCGCAGGGATTGGGACCATAGCCGATGATATCGCCCAAGCAGATGATTTCGTCGGCATGCTGCTCGTCAATGTCTTTCAAGACGGCTTGCAGCGCTTCAAGATTGCCGTGAATATCACTGATGACGGCGCGTTTCACTGTTCAGAACTCAGGGCGAGGGTGGACGTACGGATTCGGAGCGGTGCACCGAATCGACCGCGTCATCCGCGGACTTGTCAACCCGCGGAAGTTTAACGGGATTTAAAGTGCACCGACACCCAACCAAAGCTGCTAACTCGAACCGGTAGCTGAGAAACTTGGCCGAAAACGTAATTGATACCACGCAAACCGTCTCAAGCGAACGATCACAACGGTTATGCGGTCTGATCGCAATCGAAACCAGCGGTCGTACCGGATCGGTCGCCTGGTGCGATGGACAATCAACCCCTCGATTGATCGAGCTCGATCCGGCCACTCGGACCACCGCCAGCTTGGCACCGGCGCTGGCCGAACTGCTGGCTGAGGCTCGGAGTCAACAGCGCTCAGTCGACTTGATCGCTGTGGCATGCGGCCCAGGTTCGTTCACCGGAGTCCGCATCGGCGTGACCTCGGCCAAACTGCTGGCCTACGCACTTGGCTGTCGTCTGGTCGCAGTTGACACGCTGGCTGCGATGGCCGGAGCTGTATTCGACCGGCAGCCCCATTGTGATTCGGTGGCAGTGGCGATCAATGCCTACCGCCAGCAGTTATTTGTCGCCGACTGGACACGTGAGCAGTGGATTGCAGCGGCAGAAACCAATTCGCTCGCCGTGCAGTCCCGGGTTTGTGTGGCCGCTGATTGGCCGTCTCTCGAGACCGCTGAGCGCGGCCGAGTTTGGGCGGCTGAGCCCGCGGTGGCTCGCAAACTCACGCCGGCGGCAGGCGGACAGCCGGCTGTACCCGCTGGGCCAGAAATCCTTTCCGCTTGGCCGTCAGCGCTCGATGTCGCTCGGCTGGGACGGCGTTTGGCTGATGCGGGGCATTTCATCTCGCCGATGGCACTTCGGCCGAACTACCTTAGGGACAGTGCAGCGGAAGAGAAACTTCGCTAACCTACCGCACGCACGGTCTGTTTGACCTTTACCCGCCCAGCAACCTCCTGCCAAGGCGCTTGGCGATTCGCACTTTCATCTGTCACTGACCGGTGGAGACGAACCGCACAGCGCAATCAACAAAGTCATGGAAAAACGCCTTCCCGACGCCGCCAGAATCCGCCAAAGCGTCATTGCTGTTCCCCCCCTGGCCGTCGATGCCAATGGTCGGGTGCGTCCCGAAGAAAATGCAAAGATTATCCGCCACATCACCGCTGGCGGTGTCTCACATCTGCTGTATGGCGGCAACGCCTTGTTCTATCACATTCGTCCCAGCCTGCTGGCCGAGTGTTTGAGCATGCTGAGCGAGCTCACGGATGATCAAACCTGTGTGGTCCCTTCGATCGGCCCGGCCTATGGGTTGATGATGGATCAAGTCGAGGTCCTGGCTGATTTTGACTTTCCCACAGCCATGGTTCTGCCGCAGCGCGATATTGCCGACGATGCAGGCATTGCTACCGGCATCCGTCACGCCGCTGAAAAACTCGGTCGTCCGCTGGTCGTGTATCTCAAGTTTGATCGCTGGCTGAAGCCCGAGACCGTCCGCAAACTCGAAGCCGACGGCGCAATCTCTTGGATCAAGTACGCCGTGGTCCGCGAAGATGAGCGTCAGGACGACTACCTGCGCGAATTGCTCCAGGTGTTCCCGGCCGAACGCATGGTCAGTGGTATCGGTGAACAGCCCGCAATTGTGCACCTGCGCGATTTCGGGCTCGGCGGCTTCACGAGCGGATGCGTCTGCGTTAGTCCGGCAAAGAGCCAGCAGATGCTGCACGCGATCGTCGCTGGCCGGTTCGACGAGGCGGAAGCGATCCGCAGGTACTTCCGTCCGCTGGAAGATTTGCGAAACGGCATCAATCCCATCCGAGTGTTGCACGAAGCTGTCGAACTCGCGGGTATCGCGCAGACCGGACCGCTGTTGCCGCTCGTGAGCCCGTTGGACGATGCGTCGCGGCAGCAGATTCGCGAGGCGCTTGCGACAATGCATTCCGACGAGACGGTCGTGACGTCATCCTGATTGGGGCCTTTGCCGAAGGGCGCCCCGAGCGATAGAGCCATTAGCCGAGCGCGAGAGCGATGCCGATACCCGATCGACTCACCGTCGCCTCGGCAGACCGCCGCTGGCAGATTCGAATCACCGACGACAACAGCCCGACGCTCGTGCAGGCTGCAACCGATGATTCGATGCATAGCGGCTGTGGAGCGATCGCTGAAACACGGTACGTCTATCTCGCCGGCAGCGGCGTTGCGGAGCGGTTGGCCGCCGGTGTCGCAACCCGAGTGCTGGAAGTGGGGTTCGGCTCGGGCATGGGTTGGTTGCTCTCCGCCGATGCCGCGTTGGTGCAGGGTACGGCGTTACACTACGTGGGGCTGGAGAACCAACTGCCGCCGGAGCCGGTTGTTCGCCAACTCGACCTGACGCGGTTTTTGCAGCGGCCGGATCTGCTCGATGCCTATTTGCGCTGGTGGGCA
>CALELC010000613.1 GCA_937904535.1 uncultured Planctomycetaceae bacterium | reverse complement strand
AATCCTGGGCCATCGTCGACTCGTCCGCCTGAATCCCATGCATCCGCAACAAGGTCGCTGCCGCTGCTGGACCACAACTCGCGTCATGAGTTTGGAGACACACGTCACCACGCCAGCGTGTAAACGGTTCAACCTCAATCGGCATCAACAGTGGGCGGAGGAGTGGCGCGAACAAAAACACGCCACCTAACAGCACCATACTCGACAGCACAACGGCCCCGCGCCGCGACCGCACCCCCGGAATCTCCCAAGCAAACCCAGCCAGCAAACACACTAAGATCGGTGTCACATTGCTCAGCAGCACCGCTGAGTCGACGGGAAAGAAGATGATGTTTTCAATCCGTCCGGCCCACATCGACGCGTATAAACTGGTCAAAACCACCAAGCATGCAAACACCGGCGTGCGAGCTTTTCCCAAATGTCGGGCAATTCTCCTGCCGCCCTTCCAGGCAAGGAGCGCACCAGTAGCAATGCACGCCGCCGCAGCAAAGAGATGAAGGTCCACGGGATTATCCTCATATATAGGAGCGTGCTCTGCGGCATGTTTCACCTACGGGTAAGAGGAAGCCCGGGCACGCATCATTCCTGTCCCAAAACCGTGGCTCGGTGATCCCGAACTCACCGGTTTCGGTTCTCCAAGCACTACGGCATTTTTCATTCCCGGAACCGTGCCTATCCTCCAAAAGCAACCGAAAATACTTTAAAGAATTAAGGAGCTTGTTCTCCTCACTCCACAACGATCGAAGGGGTGGGTACCGCCACTCCTCATGAGCCTGGATGAGGAGTGGATTGGCTCAGGAACCAGCCCGGAGTTGCTCAAACTGAGACGCGCGTGAGAGGCGGGGTTGCCGCCACGTCTCGGATCGATACGCTGGACCACCACTGTCCCGCGGCAATTGCGGGGCTGGATCAACCGACCGCTCACTGCTGTGAACTGCCGCTATGCCAACTCCGCCTCCCGCTCCTCTGCTGCAACGTTTGAATGCCGCTGGCCAGTCGCACCTCTTGCGTTTCTGGGACGAGCTGTCGGCGACAGAGCAATCGCAGTTGATGGAGCAACTGGAGCAGATCGACTTCGAACAGATCGCCAGTTTGGTCGCCGGTGAGGATGAGAAACCTGATTTCGCGGACTTGGCAGCCCGTGCTACCGCGCCACCGGCTGTCCGCAGCGATGGAACGGGCGCGGCGTGGAGCGCCGCGGACGCACGTCGCGCTGGCGAACAAGCGCTGGCCGCAGGCCGAGTGGGTGTGGTGATTGTCGCCGGTGGTCAGGGCACGCGACTGGGATTTGACCAGCCCAAGGGGATGTTCCCGGTCGGCCCGGTGTCGGGTCGCACGCTGTTTGAGTTCTTCGCCGACGCCATCTTGGCGATCAGTGCGCGGTATGGCGTCCGCATCCCGCTGTACCTGATGACCAGTCCGCTGACGCATGCCGACACACTCCGCTACTGGAGCGAGAACAACTATTTGGGTCTGCCGACCGAAGATGTACGAATCTTTTGTCAAGGGACGATGCCCGCGATCGATGCACGCACTGGCAAATTGCTGCTCGCATCTAAAGACTCGTTGGCACTGAGTCCTGATGGGCACGGGGGCACCGTCGCGGCACTGGCCAAATCAGGCTGCTTTGACGATGCCCAAGCCCGTGGTGTCGATCTGCTGTCCTACATTCAGGTCGATAACCCGCTGGTGTCGGTGTGCGACGCCAACTTGATCGGGCACCACTTGATGAGTGGCAGCGAGATGACGACGCAAGTGGTGCGGAAACGTTTCGCTGAGGAAAAGGTCGGCAATGTGGTGCTGGTCGATGGAACCGTACGGATCATCGAGTACAGCGACCTGCCCTCGGAGGCCGCCGCGGCGCGTGGGCCCGATGGCGGCCTCAAGTTGTGGGCCGGCAACATTGCTGTGCACGTGATGGACGTCCCTTTTCTGCAACGCGCCTCGGCCGCAGCTGACGCGCTGCCGTTCCATCGCGCTTCGAAGGTTGTCCCCTTTGTGGACGAAGCGGGTCAGACGATCAAACCTGATCAGCCCAACGCGATCAAGTTCGAGCGGTTCATCTTCGATCTGTTGCCGTGGGCGGAAAATGCCTTTGTGGTCGAAGTCCAACCGGAAGAAGCGTTTGCTCCCGTGAAGAATGCCGACGGTGCCGCTCACGACACACCGGTGCAGGCCAAAGCGGCGATCAGCGGCTTGCATCAGCGTTGGTTGCAGTCCGCCGGGGTTGAAGTCGCCGAGGGCGTGCAGGTCGAGATCAACCCACGGTTTGCGCTGTCGGCCGACGAGTTAGCAGCAAAAGTTACCGCTGGCGAGCGAATCACGGCCGACCGCTATTTCGCTCCGTGAGCGCAGTCGTCGGCTGGCGATGGACTGTGAGGTGAAAGAGGGTCGCTTCCGCGAGCGACGTCTGAGTCCCGGCTGGGTCGGCGTTTCCTCGTCGCTTGACAAAGACACGCCCCGGGACGCAGTGACGTCGGCTCGCGGATGATGGCTAACGGCGTTTCGCTGCCGGAATCTCAGCCAGTTTGAGGTAGCCGTACATCGGTTGATCGCTGCGGATGATTACAAACTTACCTTGCAATTGCTCCTCTTGCGAAGCTTTGCGGAGGATCCCTTGCAGTTCGCCGATCGACGCTGTCGACCAACCATGCAAGCCGATCAGCACATCGCCGACCCTCAACCCATAGGTTTCCGCTGGCGAGCCTTTGCGAACCTCGGTCACATACAGTCCACCGCGATAGTTTTGGCGAGCTTTGGTATTGATCCGCTGCATGGCGGCACGAGGTACCGGCTGCAACCGCACGCCAATTGCGGTCCAGGCAAGCGACTGGGCGTCTTCGCTATTGAACGTCGGTGGTTCGATGGTCGCGGCCAGTTCGATCGACTGACCATCGCGTTCAACGACAATCGGCAGCGGCTGCCCCGGCTCGGCCTCGATCAGCGCTAACCCGAACGCCAGCCGATCATGAGTAGCGGCGTCGCCGACCTGGAGGACACGATCACCCGGCTGAAAACCATTGCGAGCGGCGGAGCTGCCTGCCGCCACTTGAGCGATCGTTACGCCGTCGCCGACGCGCGGGCCACCTTCGGCAGTCAGCCCCAGTCCGAGTCGTTCTTCGTTGTGCGTGCTGATCATTTCATTGACGATGTCGATCGCTTGATCGATCGGAATCGCGAATGCAATTTGCTGGGCGCCGACGCGGACAGCGACATTCACACCGATAATCTGGCCGTCGATGTTCAGCAGCGGGCCGCCGGAGTTGCCGGGGTTAATCCCTGCGCTGGTTTGGATCAGGTCGCGGTATTCCTGAGTGTCATTGACTGGCACGTCGCGGTGGAGTGCCGAGATGATTCCTTCGGTCGCGGTGTGGACGTAGCCGAAGGCATTGCCGATCGCGATCACCGGTTCACCAACCATCAGATCGCTGCTGGTCCCGCGGGGAATCACTTCCAGCGGCCGATCGATTTTCACCTTCAACAGTGCCAAGTCGCTGCGGACGTCGGTCGCGATCACGTCGGCGGTGGTTCCGGTGCCGTCGGCAAGAGTGATCCGCACTTCTTCCACATCTTCGACAACGTGGTAGTTGGTGATCACATAGCCGCGCGAATCGATCACCACGCCGGTGCCCATCCCGTTGACTTGACGGGTCGCTTCGGCTCCGGCCATGGCGGCCGCGGTGGGGCGAACGGTCTTTTGCCCGTGGATGTTGACCACGGCGTTGCTGCAGCGACGAATCGCCAGCACGACCGGTGTTTCGCGTCCGTAGATGCCTCGTACATCGTCGGCACATGCCGACGGAGTCAGACTGGGGGCAGCGATGCCACAGGAAATCAGCGCTAAGGCGGTCACGGCACGAGCCGCAGCGGCACGGCGACTGAGGTTCCGTCGCGACCAGGAAAGAGCAATGAAGCGTTGCATGGAACCCCGCACGTCCGTGAGCAAGTCTGCTGCTTGAATGCCAGCGGAGGACCGCTCGGCCTGACCGACCGGCGTCCAATGCCGATCTGAGGGTTGCATCGGGTGTTGGGTGTGCGCACCTTCATGCGTCCTCTCGGGGGCGGCAAGGTTTAACTGTCTTAACAGCCGCTGGGCCTTGTCTCGTCCCGCTGCAGAGCAAGGAGTATACTGAGCCCGCATCCGAGCTGCTCCACCTCCTCTGCTTCCAACCACGCTGCCTATGTCCACCGTCACCGAATCGATGGCCGCTGAAGCGGAAAGTTTTCGCGAATCCTACAACGCGGTGCGCGAGATGATCAGTCGTGTGATCGTCGGCCATGACGAAATTGTCGGTGGCGTGATCACGGCGATGCTGGTCGGCGGCCATTGCTTGCTGGAGGGCGTCCCCGGGTTGGGCAAAACGATGCTCGTGCGGACACTCGCCGAAGTCATGGACTTGCAGTTCAACCGCATCCAGTTCACGCCTGATCTGATGCCGGCGGACATCCTGGGCACCAACATGATCGTCGAGGACGAGCAGACGGGCCGGCGACGGTTTGAGTTTCAGCGGGGACCTGTTTTTACGCAGATTTTGCTAGCTGACGAGATTAACCGGGCGACGCCCAAGACCCAGTCGGCCATGCTGGAAACGATGCAGGAAGGGACGGTCACGGCCGCCGGCCATCGCTATGAGCTGACGAAACCGTTTTTCGTGCTAGCGACCCAGAACCCAATCGAACAAGAAGGCACCTATCCGTTGCCCGAAGCGCAGCTTGACCGATTTTTGTTCAAGCTGGTCGTCGGTTACAGCTCGCGTGAAGAGCTGTCGATGATTGTTGATCGCACGACCCGCGGCGAATCGGTCCGTCTCGAAAAGGTGCTCGATGGTCCGCGCGTGCTAGCGATGCAGAAGCTGGCGAGAGACGTAATCCTCGCCCCGCATGTTCAAGACTATCTGGTGCGGCTCACGCTCGCGACACATCCGGACGGCCCGTACAGTGTCGACGCCACCAATGCGTATGTGCGCTGGGGCAGCAGTCCGCGCGGGGCACAAACGCTGTCGCTCGCCGCCAAAGTGCGAGCGCTGCTGGAAGGACGTTACAACGTCAGTTTTGAGGACATCCGGCGAGTTTATCTGCCCACCATGCGGCACCGCCTGCTGATGAACTTTGAAGCCCAGGCTGAAGGCATTTCGCCAGATACCGTGCTGCTCAAGATCCTTGAGCGAGTGCCGGAGAAGGGCGACTGAGAGCGCCACTCTCAAAAGTCGCAGACCGCAAAAGTCGCCGACCGCGATTGTCGCCGACCGCTCCGACGGTCGGAGCTCTACGTCAAAGACTAGCCTTCCTGTTAGCACTGCTCAGTAAGGTAGCCGGAACGACTTGCAATCATTCTGGGTGACGGCTGATACCGCTTGCACTGCCTTTAGACATGATCGCTTTTGCTGCTGCCGTTCGATCGGAGGAGCGATCGACCACGCTGGTTACCCGCAGCTCGGATGCCGAATGCGCCGAAATCGTAGCTGGCAGGCGATTGTCGCCGACCGCTCCGACGGTCGGAGCTCTACGTCAAAGACTAGCCTTCCTGTTAGCACTGCTCAGTAAGGTAGCCGGAACGACTTGCAATCATTCTGGGTGACGGCTGATACCGCTTGCACTGCCTTTAGACATGATCGCTTTTGCTGCTGCCGTTCGATCGGAGGAGCGATCGACCACGCTGGCTGCTAAACCTTTGGGTGGCTGACACGTTTGAAGATTTGCTTTCTTTCATCTTGATCGACATTGGAACGCGGAACGCAGTGGGATGTGAATGCGTATTACCCTCTGTACGTCTGGTTGCCAGCCAGCGAGAGATCGGCGACGGGTCGGTCCATCTGGCATGCCAGGCTAACTTTTCTCGACTGGGAGCTGTCGTCCAATGAGACACTTAATTGCAGTTGCTGCGGTGTTCAGTTTGCTGAGTACCGGCTGGAATCAGCCGACAGTGAGAG
The DNA here is from genome assembly GCA_937904535.1 of uncultured Planctomycetaceae bacterium. Lineage (GTDB taxonomy): Bacteria > Planctomycetota > Planctomycetia > Pirellulales > Pirellulaceae > UBA6163. The sequence goes on along the minus strand of CALELC010000613.1, from coordinate 4,872 downwards.
CCGATGATGCGACTCAACTCGACAAGATCATAGAGCAGGTCGCAAAGTCGCTCGATGCAGCGGAACTGTCCGCGACCACGAAAGAAGCCATTCTCAATGACCTGAAACAGAGTCTGCCGCAAACCCTCAGCAGCAACCCTGCTGAGCAGCCCTCGGCCAGTATCGAACAAGACCAGGCTCTACAGGGTGATTCCGACGTGCCCGCGGCCGAAGATGCGGAACAGGCCGCCAACGCCGACAACTCCTCTGAGCGATCGCGACAACAGGCGCGCGCCGCCCAGCGTGAACTGCGGCGGGAACAGCGTCGCGAAGCCGACAATGGGGCGGCTCAATCGCGCCGCGGCGAGCTGCTTCGCGAGGAAGCCGAACGACAACTGCGGCGAGCCGTCCAGCGGGCGAGCTCGCAGTCGGTTCGGTTCGCGATCGGTGTGATGCTGGAGCAATCCGATGACAGCGACAGCGAGCGCCAGCTCGTAATCTCTGACGTGTTTCCAGGTTCGCCAGCCGCGGAGGCCGACCTGCAAAGTGGCGATGTCATCCACAAGATCGATGGCGAAGCGGTGACCGACGCTGCCGACGTTACGCGGCGAGTCGATCAGGCTGGCCAGGAACAGAAATCACTGACGCTGGAAATCGTGCGAGATGATGAAGTCCTGACCGTGGAAGTGAAACCGAGCGCCCGTCCCGATAACCTAGCGTTTGACTTCGGTCGGCCCGAATGGGCTTTCCCGGCTGCTCCCGGTATGCCCGGGTTTGGCGGTTGGCGCGATCCGCAGTGGCGATTCCCGACACCGCCTGCGGGCATCACTGAAGAGCGCATCCAACAAACCGAGCGTCAACTAGCAGAGCAGAAGCAACAGCTCGAGGAACTGCGCCGAATCGTGGATGAGCTTCGCGAGAATCGCGCTGCGGAAGGCGCCGACGCCGATGATGCTGAACAAGATTAATTTGGTCCGCTAGAGGCCTAACAGACCGGCCATGCATCGCCGAGGCTGCTCGATCAGCCTCGGCAATCGCCTCAATGCGCACTACGCGGCCCGCACCTGTTCCGTCTGCCGGAGGTCGCGTCGCTCGTCGTCAGCGATCAGACGACTGAGTTGCTTGATCGTGCGGGCCGTTGCACCACGATGCGCCGCAACCACCTTCCGTGCCTGCATTCCCAGCGCGTCGGCTGCCGGCGGATCAGTGAGACAGCGCTGTGCGAAACGAGTGAGCTCCGCCGGCTCCTGCAGGCGCACGGCGCCCTCGGCTTCGATCAGCCGCCGCGCAATATCCTCAAAGTTCTGTGTGTTCGGGCCAAAGCAGACCGCACTGCCGTAGCCTGCTGGCTCGAGCATGTTTTGCCCGCCACGTGATCCAAATCCGCCGCCCACAAACGCGATTCGGCTGATTCCCCACCAGTGCTGGAGCTCGCCCAGCGTATCGACGAGCACCACCGTATCGGCCGGCCAATGGTCGCAGGGCAACAGTTTTTCGCTCCGCCGCCGAACCTGATAGCCCGCCGCGGCAATCAGCTTTGCGACTTCATCAAAGCGTTCTTTGTGTCGGGGAACGACCACCAGCCGCAGCTCGCGATGTTCGGCCGAGAGTTCCTGATACGCTTGCAGGACGATCGCTTCCTCGCCGCTATGCGTGCTGCCAGCGACCATCACCTGGTGCCACGGATCCACTCCAGCCCAGCGGGCGACTCGATGAATTTCGGTAGTATCGCGCGTCGAAGGTGCGTCATCAAACTTGATCGAACCGGTGATCGCCACCGCCGCGGGTTGTGCCCCACAGGCAATGAAGCGTTCCGCGTAAGACGTTTCCTGGCACCCGATCCAGTCAAGCCGCGCAAACGTCCGGCTGAGCAGACGAGAAAACCGGCGATAACTCTTGGAACTCCGCTCGCTCAGACGCCCATTGGCGACCGCCACTCGGCAGTTCCACTGCCCGGCGTAACGAATCAGATTCGGCCAAAGTTCGAGTTCCGCCAACACCAGCAGCCGCGGCTGCAGAGTCGCAAAGGTTCGGTTCACTGCCCAGGTAAAGTCCAACGGGCAAAAGAACACGGGCAGGTCTTGAAACCGTGACTTTGCCAGATCGTACCCGGTATCGGTGGAGGTGCTGACGACGACCTGATAGTCCGGATGCGCGGCGCGGAAGCTGCGCACCAAACCGCTGATCAAGTTGACTTCGCCCACGCTGACAGCATGGAACCAAGCGACCGGCGCAGAGTCGCGAAGCTGCACCGCGCCGTGTTCAAGGTCCTCGCGGCTCAGCCCCAGGAACTTCTGCCGCACGCCGCGGCGGTAGCGTCCGTATCGCGCCGCTCGGTAGATCACCAGCGGCGACGCGATCCAAAGCGCCGCGCAGTAAAGAAAGTTAAGGAGCATTTCACACGAGTCCGTTCGAGTGCTGGCGCTGCTGTTAGGCCATGTTCTTCATGCAGCAGCTCTTATACTTTTTGCCGCTGCCACAGGGGCAGGGATCATTCCGACCTACCCGCGGTCCGCGGTGCCGAATCGGTTCTGGTTTCACATCCGTGTCACCGCGGCTGTTCTGCTCGGCGACCTGCTGGTGCGAGGATTGCCCCGCAGCAACCGACGGCGATGCGATCTCAGACTTATCCGCTCGGGCATCCACCCAGGTGCTGCGAACAAAGTCTTCGTTGAACGATTCCATGCGGAAGATCAGGTCGGTAGCGCGTTCGCCGATCGATTCCCACATCGATTCGAACAGCCGCATCCCCTCGCGCTTGTATTCAACCTTCGGGTCGAGTTGTGCATAGCCCTTGAGCTGGACACTGCTGCGAAGGTGGTCCATTGCCAACAGGTGATTCTTCCACGACTCGTCCACGATCGTCAGCAACACCTGCCGCTCCATCCGCCGCATTTCGGGGTGGAACTTGTCGTCGATTGCCCGGTCGACCAGCAGTTCGACTTGTTCGCGGTTCATCCGCGCTAGGTCTTCCGGCGGCAACTGATAGTTCAAGTCGCTATTGAGGTACGCAGCGAACTCATCGATCACACGTGGGTTGCCCGCAGCAATCGAGAGCGTGGTCTCGGAGTCGAACTTGCCGAACAGTTTGGCAACCCGTTCGTGTGCTTCTTGCTGCTTCGCTTTGGCTACTTCAGCCGCCGCTTGGCTGTGCATGATCAACTGCGCCTTGAGGTCGTCGCGGTTGAGCTGCATGTCTTCAATCGGCAGGATCACGTTGAAGCGGCCCTGCATCCAGCTCGCCAAGCCCTCGCGATCCAAATGGACCTGCGTTCCTTGACGTGCGGTGAAGGCCGAGATCCCCGTCAGCACCGGATACTCTTTTTCCTTCTCGTTGTAAGCCTGCTCCGCACGGTCGATTAGCAAATCGGCGATCTTTCGCCGATCTTCCAAATCCGTAAACTCATCGGGCGTGACTTCGATGCCGAACTTGTGACGCACCCAGCCACACAGTGACCGCGGTCCGAAGTTCTCTTCCAAAAACGCTTCGCCATCGCTCAGATCCGTGTCGCGGATCTTCTGGTGCGACTTGCGGCTCAATTGGTCCACCAGCTCTTCGCGATCGAGCTTTTGCAGATCGCGATCACGGTAGTTGGTACCCAGACGAGTGTTCGACCAATTGGCCAACGCCTGCCAGTTCCAATCCTCTTCGGGCATTTCCGCAGGCAAGTTCTCTTCGATGATCTCGAACACGGCCACTTCGGCAGCACGCTCCGCCTGATCGCGTGCATACTCCGAGGCCGAACGATAATCCATGTTGCGGAAGTCTTTCGGTTCCAGCGCGCAACCGAGTTGGCTGCCCGCATACCCGGCGAAAGATGCCGCCCCGTAATCGGGATCAAGAAACACGTTGACGAACTTGACGATCTGACCACGAATCTGTTCGAGGATCAGCTTCCGGCAACTGACGCCGTCAAGGATCCGCTGGCGATAGCCGTAGACCCGTTTGCGCTGCTCGTCCATGACTTCGTCATATTCCAGCAAGCTCTTGCGGATCTCAAAGTTGCGTTCTTCGACCTTTTTCTGAGCCGAAGCGATGCGGCGGGTGACGAGCGACGATTCGATCGCTTCGCCTTCCTGCATTCCCAGACGCTGCATCACGCTCTTGACGAAATCGCCGGCGAACACCCGCATCAGGTCGTCTTCCAGCGACAAGTAGAACCGGCTGCTGCCAGGGTCACCTTGCCGACCACAGCGTCCGCGGAGTTGCAAGTCGATCCGGCGTGACTCGTGGCGTTCGGTGCCGATGACATACAAGCCACCGAGCCCGCGAACGACCTCGCCTTCTTCCTTCATCTTTTCGCGGCGGTCGATCTCATCGACCAGGGCCTTCCACTCGTCTTCGGGAACCTCCAGTCGAGTCGGATACTTGTGTTGCAGTTGGGCCCAGGCCATCGTCTCGGGATTACCGCCGAGGATAATGTCCGTTCCTCGACCGGCCATGTTCGTGGCGATCGTCACCGCACCCTTGCGGCCTGCCTGAGCGACGATCTCAGCCTCACGGCCGTGCTGCTTCGCATTCAGAACCTCGTGCTTGATGCCGCGACGTTCCAGCAGCGCCGACAGACGTTCGCTCTTCTCGATGCTGACCGTACCGACCAGCACCGGACGTCCGGCGCGCTCGATTTGCACGATCTGCGAACGCGGATAGGTTTCAGCTTGGCGAGTCTCCTTGGTGACCAACGAGATGTCCGCACCTTCGGCCGGTTCGCCTTGAATTTTGCCCCAAACTTCGCTGCCGTCCTTGAGCACCAGCACGTCCCACTTGTGCGTCCGCTCAATGTCATCGGCCAGCGCGTTGAACTTGTCCTTCTCGTTCAAATAAATCTTGTCGGGGTGCTCGATCCGCTGCATGTGCCGATTGGTTGGGATCGCCACCACATCGAGTTTGTA
>CALELC010000612.1 GCA_937904535.1 uncultured Planctomycetaceae bacterium | reverse complement strand
GGGGTTCATCGTCTTGACCCCATACAGCGGTCCATCGTGGCAACCGGCGACCGGCGGCAGCGCGGCGCAGACGGCCAGCACACAGGCCCAGGGCCTCCACGATTTTGCGGTTACGAGTTGCATCAGCCAATCGAGGGGAGTGAGTGGGAGCGAGCCTGCAGGGGTGGTGCGACTCCGAGCGCCGGCAAAGGACTCCGGACAATCGTCCTCTAGCAAACGCTGACCGGCCACGCAAAGGCCAATCGCCGCATCGCGTACGCCCATCGCCAGGGGGTGTGAGCGAGCGTTTGTCTGCTGCCCGCGGTCACTGTGCTCAGGATTTGCGGCAGCGGAAGGGTTCGATCGCGCTGATGAAGTCGCTGACGTTTTCGAACTCGCGATAGACGCTGGCGAACCGTACATAAGCGACTTCATCGGTCTGAGCCAAGTGCCGCATGACGATTTCGCCGATTTGTGCCGCCGGGACTTCCAGCAGGTAGATCGAGTAAATTTCCGATTCGATTTCCTGGACCAGCGCCTCGATCTGTGGGCTACTGACCGGGCGTTTGCTGCAGGCCCGTTCGATGCCACGACGGATTTTTTCGCGATCCAGCGGCTCCCGGCTCTGATCGCGTTTGACCACACGGATACTCGCCTCTTCCAACCGCTCCAGCGTGATGAACTTGCGTTGGCACGACCCGCACACCCGTTTGCGCCGGATCACATAGCCGTCTTCGGTCGCACGAGTGTCAACAACGCGATCGTTATCGACGTGGCAGAAAGGGCAACGCATAGAAGGTCAGGAAAAAATGGCTACAAAAATCGTCATCTCGCTCCCCTTTTTGAGCCTGGTTTGAGCGTGGCGCTAGCGGACCGTCAGACGAACGGTATAGTGGATGCGCACGGGGGGATTCAATGCACCAGGAAACAACGGTTACTTTGTCGTGAACAATCCATCCGAATCCTTGCCGCCAGAATCGACAACCCCACCACCGGCAATTCCGCAACGACCTGACGAGGCGGTCGGCGCGCAGTCGATGTCCGATGCCAGTTCCGCTGTGGAGCGTTTTCATCGCCGCGTTGCTGCCAAACAAGGAGCACTCGGGGGCATCGACGCCGAAGAAACCCTGTGGCAAGGCGGTTATAGCGCTCAGGCGATGGGCGGCGTGTGGTTGGCCGCGTTGCTGGCCACGGTTGCGTTGGTCACCGTCTCGCTGTTGTACGAAACGCTGCCACCATCGATTGCGGTGGCCATTGCAGCCGCGATTTGGGTCATCGCTGGGATCGTGTATGCCGTCCGCCGCCTCGGGATTCAGTATGAGTTGACCACCCAACGGTTTATCCACCAGCACGGGGTGCTGGGCCGTCGCACGGAGCGCATCGAAGTGATCGACATCGAGGATGTCAGTTTCCACCAAGGCCCCGTGCAGCGATTGCTCGGGATCGGCACGATCGAACTCACCAGCACGGATCGCAGCCACCCGCAATTGATCATGCCGGGCATCGCTCAGGTCAAAACGATCGCTGGTTTGATCGATGATGTCCGCCGTCGCGAGCGGCAGCGGCGGAGCTTGCATATCCGTTCGATGTAGTCTGCCGCCGCGGTCAGAGTTTTAGATAGCGTTTTCTCACTCCCTTGTTCGGAACCCTGCAAATCCACGATGGCACAGTGGTTCGTCCAATCGGCTGAAGAAGTGCTCGGCCCGTATTCGCCGAGCGAAGTCTTGGAGCAGGTCCGCCGTGGTGCGATCACCCGCGAGACCAAGCTCCGCAAGAACGATTCGGCTTGGTTTCCGGCTGGGGAGATCGGGGGGCTGTTCGAAGCGGCCCTCAAACCGACGGTTCGCTTTTTCTGTCCTGGTTGCGGTGGCACGATCAAGGAACCGCCTTGTACCTGTCCGCACTGCGACCGGCACGTCGACACGGCCCGCAAAGAAGTGGTCCAACATCAGATTGAGCCGTCGCCGCGGGCCGCCAAACCGAGCGGCCCAGGGGCGTCGATGCAGAGCTGGCTCAGCCGGCTCAAACGCCGTGGATAAACGAAAAAAGCGGCGATGGACTCGCCGCTTTTTCACTGACTGGCGTTCGGCTGTTAGAACTTCCATTCCAAGCCAGCATTCACACCGAACAGGAAGACATCGTCATCGACATCGGTGTTGCGGCCCGTGCTCGAGCGGATGACGGAGCTGAACTGGTCGGTCGCCGAAGCGATGCCAGCGATGTACCACAGCTCGGCTCCGGCTCGCACATGCAGGTTGTTCGTCAGGTAGTACCGCAGCCCGCCACCGAGTTCAAACACACCGGCCAGTTCCGTCGTGTCGTCAGAGTTGCCGACTTCAAACACTCCGGCATTTTCGAGCAGGAACTTGTTTTCAGCAAAGTTCGCATAGGCACCGGCTCGGCCGCGGAAGTCAGTCCACAGGCGGCAAGTGACAGGGAATGTCATCTCGGCACCGATTTGCCCACCGATCAGGCGGTTTTCGACTTCCGATTGCAGCACTCCGGGGCCACCAGGGGCCGCCGCGGTGTACAGGAACTCTTCTTCGTACTGAATGTATCGCACACCGTAGAGCAGCTTGATCACTTCCCAGCCGATCAAGGTGCGGTTCAGTTCAAAGCTTGACATTTCGGCTTCGAAACGCTGGGCCTGGGCGGTGGCGTTGGCAAAGGAGTCCACGTTGACGTCCCATTCCAGCGGCAGCGGATTGGGTGGGTTCAGCGGATCAAAGGGAGCGATCACGACGACCGAGGTCAGGTTGGTACCGACGGCTCCAGCGGTCGCGTCGGACCGCCAGCGGAAGGGACCGACAAAGGTCGCTTCGTAACCGTTGTGGCAGTCAGGAACCGAGCCGAGCGTCGCTCGCACTCCGAATTCATAGTCGTAGTCGCTGACCGTGAACGGCGCCACACCGACATAGTTCTGCAGGTTGTCGTTGGTCATGTACAACACATCGACGGCTGCATAGTGGTAGGGGTTGCAGGTCGGGCCGCAGACGTTGCCGCCAGCGCCCAACCGCGGGTGACCACCGAGATTGGTGCCACCGCCGCCGTGCAGGGCCAAGCCACCGCCTGGGCCGGGATAGCCGCCGTGATGGCCCCCGTGACCTCGCAAGATGCCGCGGCTGCAGGTGGTGCAACCGCCGGAGCCGCAAGTGCCCGTTGCACAGTGACCGGTCAGCGGGAAGCCGCCCGCTTCGGTAGGCATTTGCACCTGGACCGAACTGCCCGGCCCGCTGGCTGCCGTCGGCACTGAACTGGAGTCGATCATCCGGTAGTTGTTACCGCCGTACTGAATGACACCCCCGTCGCTGGTCGACGAACTGATGATCCGTTCGCCTTCGGCTAAGGGGACATCGAGGAAATCAAACTCGGGCGCCGGTCCCTGGATGGGAGCCGACGGCACCGCATACTGCGCCGCAAGCTCAGAGGTCAAACCCACGCTGGTCGTTGTGGCGAGCACCGCCAGAACAGAGCGTTGGGTGATGCAGCGCAAAAGGATTGGAATCACCATCTGAAAACCTCGGTGCCTATTGATGTCGCTCGCTTCGATCACCAGCGGAAATCGACCGCGACCGGCGAGAATCGGTTTCGTTTGCTGGAGTACAGAAATCAATCAAAAACAGAAACGGTTCTGGCCCGTTGTCACTGCGGCCTGAAGGGAACACACAGCTACGTCGATGCAGGCTTCTGCAAGGACTGCAGCCGCCGCCTAAGCACTGTGATGCATTGGTTGTCCGAGTCGTTAGCGGACTGTGATCTTGTCATCCACCGGCATCGGGCAAGCCGAGCGGGCCATCCGCAGGATCCGCCGGGCGGAGTCCTCGTCGGGGCAGACTCCGCTGATCAACAAGCGACCACCGTGAGGTTGGACCGCGACTCGGGACGTCGGGAATGCCGCCGCGATGCTCTGGGTGAGCGTGGTGGCAATGCTGTGAACGTCGTCGGCCTTGGCTGATTTCGCGTCGGCGACTTGAATCTCATACAACTCGCCTTGCTCTTTGCCCGTTGCGTCGAGCGTCCAGAGCGTCAGTTGGGTTTTGCCCACTCCGGTCGCGATCAACTGGACTTGGTGCGAACCGGTCTGGACCGCGGCGCAAACCGCGGCACTCTGAATCTCGACCCGCTGGATCGCATTCTCTGCCTTCAGGGCACGGACTTCGGTGGGCTGGAATCGGAGGTTGGCTTTGGCGACCGGCTCGGGTCGCGCAGGGAGCTGCTGTTCTGGTTGGGCGACCACCGGCAAAGGCGCGGCTGGGCGTTCGGGTTCGACGGTCAGGACCCGGCTTTGACCCCGTTGGACGATCAACGGTGGACGCCCCACGTCAACTTTGGGACGAGCGCCATTGACCAAGCGTGATTCCTCAGTCGGCCGCTTGGGATCGGGCAAGCGACCGCTGCCCACCGCTGTGACGACGGCCCCAGACGGTTCTTCGATCGGAACCAACAGTGTCTTGTTGCCGGCGGCGGGGCGGGCCAGGGTCGGACTCGATAGTTGCACTTCGCTGTCCGAATCCGAGAGGCTCGGTGGGTCGACGTGCACCACTTGATCGTTGCCGACACGCCAGACCGCGCGTGGACGTGGCTGAGGCTGGGGTTCGGACAACGATGCCGGGTCGACCGGTGCCGCCGCTACCGTGGGGTGAGCCGCCCGCATCGGCCGCACGATTGCGGGTTCGCTTGCTGCAGGGCTGCTGTCGGAAAACGAGAACGTGATCACCTCGTCAGCCGGGCCAGCTTGATCGCTGATTACCACCGCTGCCTGTTCCATTGGAAGTTCGAGCAGCGGCACCGGAACCGGATAAACCCGCGGCGCAGCATCTGTCAGCAGTTCGTGAGTGGCGTCCGTTTCGGCTGACTGTGAGAATGCTTCGATGCGGAACTGCACGCCACCATCGGCGGTACTGAGCAGTGGCGTTTCAAACTGTTGGCCAGACGACAGCATCACCTGATTCTCTGGCAGCTCGTCCAGCGGCGTGAGCTGAATGGTGCCAGCGGCGTGAACCGTCGCCTGATCCGACGAAGTGGTCACGGGTCGGCAAAAAGGATTGATCTGAACGCATTGACCGTCTTGTTCAAACGGTACGACCAGCGGCAGTGGAGCGATAGCGACCGGGGCGTCGGCCCAGGCGGCCGTCCCGGAGACACTGAGCAAGCCGGCCAGGAGGCAGCGCCGCCGGCGTCGCCCTAGCGACCGGTTGATATCTGTTCGTCCACGCATGCTGAATCCTCGGACCAGTCGGTTCGCATGAATGCACCCGTGTGACTGCTAGGTGCACCCCCTCTGGCTGTTTCGGTCCACGGTATCCGCGTTCCTACCAGCCACCCGGTTATCGTTATCGGACTGCCGAAGATGACGACATTAGCGATTCTCATGAATGCTCGCTCGGATACGATTTCCGTGGTCCTGCCGCATGTGCTTCTCCTGCCGCATGTGCTTTTCGTGACACGTATCGCGTTCAGGACGCTGGCATCCTGGCGAGAACGCCGGCGCGGAGGGAGCGACTGTCGCGCTCACCGAGAACGATCGCATGCGTTTGAGGCGGCAAGCCCCCGTGAGTCGGGTGGCACGTCCCTAAGGAACGAAGGGCGTGCTGGGGACATCAGCGGTGTCACGCTGGAGTGCCACAGCGGATCAAACCGGTTTGAGCAGCGGTGCCCAGCGCTAGGACTAGCGATGCGCCGTTTTCAGCAGAGGCGTCCAAGTTCAAGAGACGAACCATAGGCTCTGCGGAAGAGCCTGCAGCGGCGGGGGCTGGGTCAGAATCCGGCGCGTTGCCGACGAGCTTCGAATAGCAAGGCCGCGGCGGTGACCGAAACATTCAAACTGTCTGCAATCCCCAGCATCGGAATGCTGACAGCGGTCAACTCGTGCCTAGCGGACACGCCATTAGCGGTGCCTGGGGCAGAGGACGACTCTGGGCGCCATGCGTCATCGAGCCCCTGGGCCTCGGAGCCGAGAACCAATGCGGCTGGTCCGCGGTAATCGACTTCCCAGAACGTCTGCGTCGCACCGACGATCGCGGCGAATGCCCGAATCCGCTGTTCGCCCAGCCACTGAATCGTCTCGCTCTGGCTAGCCGTGGCCGATGGCAGGCCGAATACGGTCCCCAAACTGCTGCGGATCAGGTTCGGATTGAAGAGATCGCAATCGCACTGGCAAAGGATCACCGCGTCGGCGCCGACGGCGTCAGCCGAGCGAAACACGGCCCCGGCATTGCCTGGTTTTTCAATGCCGACCAGGATCACCACCAGCGGATCAGCGGGTAGGTTGAGCGCGTCCAGTGTTCGCGGAGGCGGCGCGTCAAACACGGCGACGCCGCCTCGTGGGGTGTCGCCGTAAGCGATCTGACGCAAGATCTCCGGCGTGACCCAGGTGATCGCAG
>CALELC010000611.1 GCA_937904535.1 uncultured Planctomycetaceae bacterium | reverse complement strand
GCCCGTACGGCTGAGCCAGAGAAAGACGTTGTGAGAGCCGGCGGTCAGCTGCCAGCGGCCTCAGTCGTTCCGATCTGGTTGCAGATCTTTTGGGTTAGCGACGGCTGCTACCGCTCGGGATGGCACGTCGCTGAGGAACGAAGCGCGTGCTCAATAGGTCTGCTGCGCAACCCGATCAGGTCGCGCCGGCGAGGCGTCTGCCCCCGCTGCCCCCCAGCACCACGTCCATCGCCAAGGCGCTGAGCGTGTCACCCAGAGCCCGAGCGAACTGATTTCGAGAGCAGGCAGCCGCTCTCTCAGCAGCTGCACCGATGGTTCGAACTCTAGAACTGCAGACCGGCCGATTCGAGTCGGCGACAGGTTTCTTCCATCAACGCATCCTCAGCCTGCTCGTCGGCGGCGACGTAGGTGACGCTGAAGCGCAGGTAGCGTCCTGCGTCGTCCCACGGCACCGTCACGATCCCGTGTTGCTCGATCAGGAACCGCGTCGCGTCTTCGGCTTTAGCGAAGCGTTCACCGGCAGCCGTGCCGCTCGGAGCTGGGGTGTACAGGAAGTAGGTTCCGCCGGGCATTTGGCAATCAAAGCCGCAGCGCTGCAGAGCAGCGACCAGCTTGTTCATGCGGCGACGGTATTTGTCATTGATCCGCTGCGGAATGGAATCGTCATCCAACGCTGCTGCGGCGGCCTTTTGCGTGGCAATGAACTGGCCGCTGTCGCTGTTATCTTTGACGTCAGCGAATGCCGAGACGATTCGTTCGTGGCCGCAGACCCAGCCCATCCGCCAGCCGATCATGTCGAATCCCTTGCTCATCGAATGGACTTCGACACCGACTTCAATCGCTCCAGGGGTTTGCAGGAAGCTGCGCGGTGGTCCGTCGAAAGTCAGCAGCGAGTGGGCTGCGTCTTGCACCACGACAAACTGCTTTTCCTTGGCCAGCGCGACCACTTTCTCGTAGAACTCCGGCGGCGCGGTCCGCCCGGTCGGTGAGTTCGGATAATTGAGCACCAGCAATTTGGTGCGCTGGTAGATTTCTTCGGGCACCGAATCGAGGTCCGGCAAAAATCCGTTTTCCTTCAGCAGCGGCAACCGGTGAACTTCGCCTCCGTAGTACCGGGTGTGCGTACCAGCGACCGGATACCCGGGCACCGTCATCAGCGTGACATCGCCAGGGTTGATGAAGCAGGCAGGCAGCATCGCGTAGGCCGGCTTGCTACCGATGCAGTGATTGACTTGGCTGACCGGGTCGAGCGTGACGCCAAACCGCCGCTGCATAAACCGCGCGACCGCCTGCTTGAACTCGATCACGCCGTTGTCAGCGTAGCCACGGTTTTCCGGCTGATTGATCTCATGCTCCATCACCCGGCGAACTTCGACCGGAGCCATCGAATCGTTCTCGCCGATGCCAAAGTCGAGCAGGTGTCGTTCGGGGTGCTCGGCCAACGCCTTGCGCTTGGCCCGCTTGATCTTCTCGAACTTGTAGATTTCAGTGTCTTTGCCGTAGTTCGCGCCGCCAATTCGCTCGGCGAACAGTTGCTGGAAGTACGGATCAGCGGCGTCCTGGGACGAGGCTTCGACAGGGGCGATCGACATGGCAGGCAAGCGGGGTCAAGTGGAACAAGATAGAAGACAACGGTTTAAGCCTAGCAGGATCTGGTAGGTTTTGAAGGCACCGCTGGCGGCAGGCTGGGTTTCACCTCCAGCTGGTCGATCCGGGCGGCCGGTTCCTGTGGCCCACCGCCGCTCGATGTTAGAATCGCCTGCCATGACCGGCTGCTACTTCGTCCCGTCGTCCCTCTTTGCTGCCTAGGAAACGCTCTGCATGACAGCCACCGATAAGGTCGAGGCGGAAGTCGCCGCCATCCGCAACCGCTATGAGGAGCTAGCTGAGTTAGCGGGATCGCTGGCGCATGAGATCAAAAACCCGCTGTCGGTGATCCACATGAACATCGACCTGCTGAGCGAAGACTTGGCCGAGATCGATTCGCCGATCCGCCGCCGGGCGCTCAATAAAGTCGAAATCGTCCGCCAACAATGCGAGCGGATGGAGGCGTTGCTGCGCGACTTTCTCCGCTACGCCCGGTTGAGCCAAATCGATCTGGTGCCCGGCAATTTGAACGATCAGGTCGGTCGCGTGCTGCGGGCTTACGGCGCGCAGGCCGATGCCGCGGGTGTGGAGATCCAGCGATACCTCGATCCCGACTTGCCAGCGATCTTGCTGCACAGCGACTCTCTGCAGGCGGCGCTGACGAACCTGGTTAAAAACGCCATCGAAGCGATGGAGAGCGGCGGGCAACTCTGGGTCCGAACCTCGGTTACCCGTGACGGCGCGGCACTGGAACTCATCGACACCGGCTGTGGCGTCGACGACATCACTCTGCTGCACATGTTCGAGCCGTTTTACAGCACCAAAGACGGCGGCTCCGGGCTAGGTCTGCCGACAGCGCGGAAAATCATCGAAGCCCACGGTGGACGGATCAGCGTCCAGAGCGAAGTGGGCCGAGGCACCAAGTTCGTGCTCGAGTTTCCCGTGCCCAAACGCCTATCCGGCGCCGGCGGGCAGGGGAGCAATCCACCGCCAAGCGAACACTGACCGCTCAGCCGATCAACCTTCGGCAAACAGCTTTCGCCGCATCGCCGTCCGATTGAACTCCTCGCTGACGAAACCGCCTGCTGCCGCATCCAGATGCACATCGCCGAGCACTTCTCGAAAGCTGGCGGGACTTTCGCCCAGGCACAGCGATTCCAGGCTGCGAACCTCCTCGGCATCGGTGATCTCTGCCAGTGGCTGCATTCCGGCGGAGGACACCCCGACGACCAGTACCCGCCGGCCGCAGCGGACCAAGGCGATCGAACCGGCCGTGCCGAGCGATTTTTGTCCGAGCAACTGC